>CAIYMY010000032.1 GCA_903927465.1 uncultured Rhodospirillales bacterium
CCAGGCCAGCGCGTGAATATCCTGACCCATTGCAATGCCGGCTGGATCGCGACGGTGGATTGGGGCACCGCACTCGCGCCAATTTACATGGCGCATGATGCCGGCATCCCCGTGCATGTCTGGGTGGATGAAACCCGCCCGCGCGATCAAGGGGCGGCGCTGACCGCCTGGGAATTGGGCGCGCATGGCGTGCCGCATACCGTGATTGCCGATAATGCCGGCGGGCATCTGATGCAGCATGGTGAAGTGGATATCGTGATTGTGGGCACAGATCGCGTGACGCGCCGCGGCGATGTCGCGAATAAGATCGGCACCTATCTGAAGGCCCTCGCCGCGCAGGATAATGGCGTGCCGTTTTGGGTAGCCTTGCCACATTCCACGCTGGATATGCGGGTGGCGGATGGTGTGCGGGAAATCCCGATTGAAGAACGCGCGCCTGAGGAAGTGACCGACATCACCGGCCAGGATGCTGAAGGCCGCATCACGCGCATCAGGGTGGCGGCGGCTGGCAGCCATGCTGCCAATCCCGCCTTTGATGTCACACCCGCACGGTTGGTCACGGGCCTGATTACTGAACGCGGAAGGGTCGCAGCGACAGAAGCCGCACTCGCCGCGCTCTATCCGGAAAAAGTCGCAAGTTAGCCGCCATGTGCGGGCGCTATTTCCAGCATCGCTCAAGCAGCGAGATCGCGCGCTATGCCCGCGCGGTGAATGCGCCGCCCAATCTGGTGCCTTCCTTCAACCGCGCACCGACACAGGATGGGCTGGTGCTGCGGCGCCACCCCGAAACTGGTGCGCGGCATGTGGATGCCTTGCGCTGGGGGTTGATTCCGCGCTGGGCGGATGACCCTTCCATCGGCAGCCGCATGATGAATGCGCGGTCTGAATCCATCGCGGAAAAACCATCCTTCCGTGACGCTTTTGTGAAGCGCCGTGCCATCGCCTTTGCCGATGGCTTCTATGAATGGCAGCGCCTGGGCGAAGGCTCGAAAGCGCCCAAGCAAGCCTTCGCGGTTGCCATGGCCGATGGCGCACCCATGCCGCTCGCGGCACTTTGGGAAGGCTGGCGCGGCAAGGACGGCGACATCATCCGCAGCTACACGATCATCACCACCAATGCGGCGCCGGAATTATCGCCGCTGCATGACCGAATGCCGGTGATCCTGCCGCCCGAGGATTGGGATGAATGGTTGGGGGAAACACCCGCCGAACCCGCGCGGCTTCAGGCGCTGCTGCGCCCCTTCCCCCGTGCTGGGCTTGCGGTGTGGCCCGTCTCCGCACGCGTCAATAAAGTCGCGGAAGATGATGCGGCGCTATTGGAACGTGACCCTTTGGCCCAGCCGCTGCCCGGGTTGGATGATCCGGCGCCTTGGTAGGCATCGGGCACTCAACTTTCTTTTTGGATCGAGCTCTTTGGGATCAAATGCCACGTCCTTACGGTACATTCGTGATCCCGAGCTGGGACGGTGATCACAAATTGCTTTTCCCAAGATTGCAGCGCTGACAGAGAGTTTGCAAATTTCCTTCCGTCGTGTCTCCGCCACGACTCCAAGGTACGATGTGATCCACCACTATTCGAAGTCCTGGCTGTAAGGACGGACTTGCCCCACAAGCTTTGCATACAAAGTTATCTCGTTGCAAAACTTGCCAGCGTAACCGCAGCGATGGGTCGCGTGCCGTCTTCCGACTCGAGGCAGTGTCCTTGCGATCTGGCACTGAAACTTCGGTCGCATTCGCGAAATCGACAAATGCAGCCAGGGCATCCGTCCACGACCGAAATCTGCGATTGTATGCAGACTGAGAAAACTTTGAAGGATAGCTAGCCAACTCCGCCCTGCGTGGTTGCCTGCCATAATGAGTCCAGAGAAGCATCAGGTTTTCAAATAAGCGATTATCAGAGATGGCGACCTCATTTACGACTTTTAATCCTGCCGCAAGCACCGCCTCATTCCATGAACCGAACTTCCTGATTGCGGTACTTGGATCAAAAGACCCCAAATCTTTGTAGAGTCTTTGAGAAATTATGTCCGTCCCGGCCTTTTTTGCCGCGAGTCTAAGGTCGGATAGTATCGCCTCCGGCGTCACAAGGATCCCTCTTACCCGCTCCAGCCTGAATTTTTGGTCGTTCATCACGAATTCCCGCCGCGAATACTTTACGGATGCTCCGAAACGTTTGATTTGGCTTTTTTGGATCGGCACCCTGACATGCCTTCATTAGCACGCCTCACTTAAATGAAGGAAGGCACTTATGCGGCCCTTCCCACGCAAGGGGCTTGCGGTGTGGCCCGTCTCCGCACGCGTCAATCGCGTCGCGGAAGATGATGCGGCGCTATTGGAACGCGATCCCCTGGCCCAGCCGCCACCCGGGCTGGATGATCCGCCACCCTGGTAGGCCCCTGGCGCGACCCTCCCTTGCGTGATTAGCTTCACTCAACAGGAATTGGGGGAAGGAAATGCGCCAGAAATTGCTTGCTGCCCTGCTGGCTTTTAGCTGCCTATGCGGCTTCACCATCGCGGCTAGCGCACAAAGCGCGGACACCAATTGGCCAACGCGGCCCATCACCATGGTGGTCGCCTATCCGCCTGGTGCCATTACCGACACGGTCGGGCGCCGCGTGGCGGAACGGCTTTCCCAGGCGCTCAATGTGCAGGTGGTGGTGGAAAACCGCGCCGGCGCCGGCGGCAATGTCGCAGCCGCCTTTGTCTCTCGTGCGCAACCGGATGGCTACACGCTGCTATTCACCTCCTACGGTAATCTGATCATCGCCGCCGCTGCCGATCTGAATGTCGGCTTTCACCCTTGGCGAGACCTGGCACCGGTCGGCATGATCGGTCCCATGACGGTGGTGCTGTTGGTGCGCCCCGGCCTACAGGCGAATACCTTGCAGGATTTCGTCCGCCACATCGCCGCCAATCCGGGCCGCGTGAATTTCGCGAGTGTCGGCGTCGGCAGTTCCTATCACCTGCTGATCGAACAGATGATGGTCTATGGCAAGCTCAACATGACCCATGTGCCCTATCGTGGCGGCGCGGCGGCCATGACGGATTTCCTGGCAGGCCGTGTGGATGCAACGCTCGCCACTTTGCTATTCGCGCGTCCCTACATGCAGGATAACCGAGGCATTGGCGTGGCGGTCGGCAATGCCGAACGCTCCCCCGTGCTGCCCAATGTGCCCGCAGTGCAGGAGGTAATTCCAGGCGCCAAGCTGACCGATGGGCTGGCCGTGCTGGCGCCTGCCGCGACTCCGGCGCCGATCATCGCGCGGGCCAATCGCGCGCTTCAGGACGTGTTGAACCAACCTGCCATGCGCGAATGGCTGACGAATGAAGGCGTACCCCCACGCCCCGGCCCACCAGACGCCTTCATGGCGGAAATGACGCCGGCCACCGAGGAGCTGCGCAAATTACTGCGCGATGCCGCCATCAAGGTGGAGTGACCATCCCATAATGCTTCCCGCGCCTGGGTCTTCCGCGCTATGCACGCCCCATGTCGGATCATGATCGGGATGCTGCCCTTCGCCTGACGCTCAAGCGCCATCGCGCCTTCGCCACCGGCTTGCTGGTGGCCATGGCCGGGCTCATTCTGCTGAGCTATCGCCTGCCGCCTGGCTATTGGACCGATTTATTGCAGGCATCCGCCAAGGCCGGGCTGGTCGGTGGGATCGCCGATTGGTTCGCGGTCACGGCGCTGTTCCGCCGCCCGCTTGGCCTGCCCATTCCACACACCGCCATCATCCCCAACCAGAAGGATAGGTTGGGCCGCGGGCTTGGGCGCTTCATCGCAGGCCATGTTTTCACCGAAGGCGAAGTGCGCCGCGTGCTGGCGAAGCTTGATCTGGCGCGCATTCTGGAAGGCTTTCTGCGCGACCCCGAGGCTTCGCGCCGCGCCGCCATGGCGCTTTCCGAAAGCCTGCCCCGCATCCTGGCGAGCCTGGAAGATGGCCGCGCACGGCGCCTGCTGGCAAGGCTGCTGCCAAGGATTGTCTCCGGCCCCGCCGGCGCGCGTTTGCTGGCGCGGATTCTGCGCGCCGCCGTTGCATCAGGTCAGCATCAGGAAGTCTTCAGCCTGGCGATCGGGCAATTGCGGGTGCTGCTGGCCGCGCGGGAAGAAAACCTGCGCGGCGCCATTGAAGCGCGTGTGCGTGCCGAAGGTGGCGCCTTGGTTGGTTGGCTTGCCGGAGCAACAATTGCGCGACGCATTCTGAACGCAATCAATACGGAATTGGAAAAAATCGGCCCTGATGATTCAGATTTGCGTGCCGCTTTTGCCGAATGGCTGGCGCGCGAGATCGAAAAGCTGGAAACCGATCCCGAACGCGCCGCCGCCATCGGCCGCCTGATGCGCGAAGCGCTTGCCCATCCTTCCGTCGCCGCCTGGCTCATGGATGTCTGGGACAGGCTGAAAATCGCACTCGCCGCCGATGCCGCGCGTCCGGATGGGCGGAGTGTCGCGCTGCTGGCGGGTATTTTTGCCAATGCCGGCACCTTGCTCGCGGAAGATCAGGGCGCGCGGGAGCGGCTTAATCGCGCGGCCGAGGGCGTGCTGATGACGCTTTTGCCCTCAGCCCAGGTGCAGCTTTCTGATTTCATCGCCGGCGTGGTGACGAATTGGGATGCAGCGACGGTGACTGAGAAGATCGAGCTTCGTGTTGGGCGCGATCTGCAATATGTGCGCATCAATGGCACGCTGGTGGGTTTTCTGGCGGGCGGGGTGCTGTTTGCCGCGCTGACCGCGCTGTTCGGGCACGTCGCGCATTAGTGCGCGTCCCGTCCCATTTTCTAAGCCGCCAAGCGATTCCGCTTGGCTCGGATATACTCTCATGGTGAAGGGTTCTCGGCATGTATGATGTCATCGTGGTGGGTGCGGGTTCATCGGGTGCGACCTTAGCGGCGCGACTTTCAGAGGATTCAGATCGGCGCGTATTGCTGCTGGAAGCCGGGCGTGATTGGCGCGCGGCGGAAGCGCCGGCGGCTTTGCGCAGCCCCAATATCGTACCCTTCATGCATGACCCTGCCCATCAGGCCGCCTGGCAATGGCCCGGGCTAATGACCAGGCGCACCCGCGCCCAGGCGCCGAAATTCTATTGGCGCGGCAAGGCGCTTGGTGGTTCTTCCACGGTCAATGCGCAAATCGCCATTCGCGGTGTGCCAGCCGCTTTTGATGCCTGGGCTGAGGCAGGGTGTGAGGGTTGGGCTGCCGCCGATGTCATGCCCATTTTCGATGCCATCGAAGATGATGCGAATTACGGCGTGCCTGGAAAGCGCCAGGGCGGCCCCATTCCAGTCTGGCGCATGCCAGAAGAAAACTGGGGCGCGGTTGATTGCGCGCTGCGCGATGCCGCGCGCATCGCGGGCTATCCCGTTAAGCCCGATCTGAATGCGCCGGAAGGCGAAGGGCTTTCCTGCAACCCGATCAATCTGCGCCACGGCCAGCGCGTGACGACCAATGATGGCTATCTGGAACCGGCGCGCGGACGCGCGAACCTCACCATTCGCGGCGATGCGCTGGTGGATCGCGTAATCTTCGAAAGGCGCCGCGCCACGGGTGTGCGCGTGCGCTTCGGCGCTGGCACTTTTGAGGATATTGCTGCGCGTGAGGTGGTGCTTTGTGCCGGCGCCATCCATAGCCCGTGCATTTTGATGCGAAGCGGCATCGGCCCTGCCCAAGCTTTGCGCGGCTTCGGTATTGACGTTCTGCATGATGCGCCTGCTGTCGGGCAACATTTCATGGATCACCCGATCCTGCGCGCAAGCCTTGCCTTGAAGCCTGGCTTTCGCGCCGAAGGTGCCGATGCGCGGCATACCAATTGCTGCCTGACCTATAGCAGCGAGCTCGGCGGTGGTGGTGAGCGTGACATGATCATCATCGCCTATAATCATCGCGGCCTGGCCGAAGGCGGCGTGGCACCTAATGGCGGCATTGGGGTGGCACTTTATGATGCGCTGTCGCGCGGCGAGGTGCGTTTGACCTCGGCCGATCCGGATGCGCAGCCGGTAGTGGAAGAAAACATGCTTGATCATCCCACCGATAGGCTGCGCATGCGCGATGGGGTGCGGCGCTTGGCGAAGCTTTGCGCCTTGTCGCCGGTGGCTGATATTGCGGACGCCATCACCTTTGGTGAAACCGCGCTTACCATGGCGGAAGCCGCCGCGCTTTCGGATGAAGCGCTGGATGCGCTGATGCTCGATCAGGCGGGCGATATCCAGCACGCCGCCGGCACTTGCCGCATGACCGCGCATGAAGACCCGCGCGGCGTGGTGGACCCTGATTTGAAAGTGCGCGGTGTGGAAGGGCTCCGCATCGCGGATGCTTCCATCATGCCTTCCGATTGCCGTGCCAATCTGCATTTCACCTGTGTGATGATCGGCGAAGCGGCGGCGCGGCGGATGCGCGCCATTCCTTAACTGCGCTCAGAGTTGGTCTTTTCCACAAGCCGGCCATCTTCCACCCGCAACACCCGGTCATGAAACCGCGCCACCGCCGGGCGATGCGCGATGGAAAGCATGGTCAGCTCAGGCAGGGCGCGCTTCAGCCTCTCGTGCAATTCTTCCTCGGCTTCCGGATCAAGGCTTGCCGTTGCCTCATCCAGGAACAGCCAATCAGGACGCAGCAGAAAGGCGCGCGCGAAGGAAAGCCTTTGCTGTTCACCGCCGGAAAGCCGCTGGCCCCAACTATCACTATCACCAAGCCGGGGCGCGAGGTGACCAAGACCCGCTTCCTCCAACGCCGCCACAGCCTCAGCATCGGTGAAGCCTGCCTCATCTTCCGGGTAGCAGACGGCGCGCTTCAGGGTGCCGAGTGGCAGGTATGGGCGCTGCGGCAAAAACAGCGCGCGCGCATCCTGGGGCAGAGAAATCGTGCCGCTGCCAAAGGGCCAAATGCCGGCGATGGCGCGAAACAGGGTGGATTTGCCTGAACCCGAAGGACCATTGATCAGCACGGCCTCACCAGGGGCGACATCCATTTGCGCGCCGCTCAGCAGCACGCGCCCATCGGGAAGCTTGAGCGTGACATCGCGCATAGCAAGACCTTCAGCACTTCCCTTGCTGGCTTTTGGCCCTGAATCAGCCTCACGCGCTTTTGCCACCGCTTGGGTGAAACCCGTCAGGCGCTCCACGGTCGCGCGCCATTCCGTCAGCTTGCCGTAATTATCCACAAACCAGGAAAGCGCGCCCTGCACCTGGCCAAAGGCGCTGCTGGTTTGAATAAGTCCCCCAAGCGGCAGGCGCCCCGCAAAATAGGCGGGCGCGGCGACAACAATCGGGAAGATGGATGCCACCTGCCCATAGCCCGCGGTGAAGAAGGTCAGGCGCTTGGTAGCGCGCATGATGTCCCACCAATTCAGCATCAGCTTGCTGAAGCGCTGTGTCAGCCCGCGCTTTTCATCAGCCTCGCCACCATAAAGCGCGATGCCTTCGGTGTTTTCACGCAGCCGCACCAGCGCATAACGGAAATCCGCTTCCAGCCTTTGCTGGGAGAAGTTGAGCGCAATCAGCGGACGCCCGATCAGATGCGCAAGCCAGGTGCCAAGCAGCGCATAGATCAGCGCCACCCAGACCATATAGCCCGGAATCTCAACACCAAGCACCGTGACCGGGCCGGAAAGCGACCAAAGCACCAGAATGAAAGACCCCAGCGTGACAATGGAATTGAGCAAGCCAATACCAAGCCCAAGTGTATCTTCCACAAAAAGCCGCGCGTCATCGGCAATGCGCTGATCAGGATTATCCATATAGGGATCGGTCAAGGCCATACGGTAATAGGCGCGATCAGATAGCCATTGCGCCAGATACACATCAGTCAGCCAGCGCCGCCAACGCATTTGCAGGGCTTGGCGCAGATAAAGCTGATAAACCGCGATCAGGATATAAAGCGCAGCCACCAGTACAAAGCCCGGCAGTAGTCCTTCGGCTTCCGTACGATGCCAGCTAAAAAGCAGCGCGATGAAGCCATCCCAATCCTTATTCTCCAGCGTATTGTAGAAGGCGCGCTGCCAATAAGTCAGCAACACCGTCATGCCCACCAGCGAAAGATTGAGCAGGATCACAACCGCCAGCAGTAAGCGTGCGCGCCAGCGTTCCTCGCTCCGCCAAAAGGGGGCGATCAACGCCCAGGCTTCGGCAATGAAGGTGATGATCCAGCGCATGGCGTGGCGCCTAACCCGCGCGCAGCGCCGCTTCCAGCGCTTCAAGCCAAGCCATGACGCGGGCGCGATTGACGCCCATATCCGACCAGCCAATCAGGCTGCGCGAATAGAGCCAAAGCCCAGTGCCACCAGCCACTGGTGCCGCTTCCGCCACCACGATATCGGGGTAATTCATCAGCGCGCTGCGTACCACCCATTTCGTCTGGTTACGCACCGGAAAGCGCACGAGTGGAAAGCAGCGTGGCATGCTGGCCGCCACGCGATCCAAAGCCGCCATCACTGCTTCCGGTGAGGCGGGCAGCGGGTCTCGGTGCAGATGCCCCTGACCAGGTGCAACACTTGGCGTCAGCAGGCAGGTATTGGGGGAAGCTGGCAATTGCAGCGTTGCGAAATTAAGCGACGTGGGTGCGGGAATACCCTCAGCGCCGCGGGAGAATAGGGCAGAGATCATGATGTGGCCCTCAAGCGAATGACGCCCCGCATCTCATCAGGGTTGATGGGTTTGCCCTTGCGGAGGATTTCAATCTTGCCCTGCCGCGCCAGATCAGCCGCGACCTTGCGCACCGCGCCCAGCAAGGGGCGCCAGTCTTCGGCGGAAACCGCGCGCGCCACATCAGTGGGGCACAGGCTTTTTTCTGGACCCCGTTCTGCGGCAATGCGCAGCATGGCGTCGGTGATGGCTTCGATATTCATGGCGCGATCCAATCGGCGGTAAGATTGCCCGCTTCATCCCAGATGAAGCGCGCGCGTTGATGCCCGGCAGCGGCAAGCCAGAGCCATTCCAGCCGATGAAAGCCTATTACCACCGCAGCGAAATGCGGCCGGCCGATCTCTGTATCCTGCGGCGCGGCTGGTGGGGCGGGGACGATGGCACTAGGCGCATCGGGCGCAGCATAGCACATGCGACTACTGCGTTGGCTGCCCGCCCAGGCGGCATCGGCCAGCGCATCATCCAGATGCAATGTTGCGCGGCCCGCAACGCGCATTTGCACATGCAGCGCCGCATCATAGAAATGCATCATCACGCGCGGATCACGCGCAATCCCGCGCGCCTTGTCACTGCGCCGATCAGTATGAAAGCGCAGCGTTCGCGCTTCTGCGTCAAAGCCGCGCAGCACAATTGTGCGAAGGCTGGGCGCGCCCGCATCATCCAGGCTGGCGAGCGTTGGCGTATGAAAGGCGCTGCGCCGTTCCGGCACGGCATTGGCCAGCAGCCGAAAGGCTTCCTGCAGGCTTGCCATGATATCATCGGCAAAAGCGGGACGCGCTGGTTTCAAAATCCACCCCCCGCATCAAGCCAGGCCTTTTCTGCCGGCGTAGATTCGCGCCCAATCGCCGAATTGCGATGCGGAAAGCGCCCGAAATCCTGGATCACCACGCGATGCCGCCAGGCATAGTCAATTGCGCCATTTTCCCGCGCATGATGAGGGATATCGCGCAAGCCTTCGAATAGCGCGACAGACAAATCCTGATCCGCGAGCGATTCACTATGTTCGAAAGGCAGATAAAGAAAGGGCTTTTCGTAAGGGCCAAGCTGTTGGTCAAAGCGCTTATCCAGCACGACCTTGCGCGCAATGGCGCGGGCATGCGCATCACTCGCGAAGGCTTCCGCGCTGCCGCGCAAGACATTGCGCGGGAATTGATCGAGCAATATCAGCAGCGCCAAAACGCCTGTTGGCGTTTCAGCCCAGGAATCGAAAGTACCTTCCCGCGCTGGGCGAATCAGCGCGCCGAAACGGTCGCGGATTTCAGCATCGAAAGCGTCGTTCTTTTGGAACCATATCGGGCGATAGGTGTCGCGCCCTTCGGCATACCAGAAGGCGAGAATGGCTTCAGCGTCGTTCATGCCAAGGCGCGGTCCAGCAGCCGCACGGAATGGATCGCTTCGCGCCCACCAAGATCACCGATTTGATGCCGGCAGGATGTACCATCGGCGATGATGAAATCCTCTGCCCCCGCAGCACGCACCGCCGGCAGAAGTGAGAGTTCCGCCATGGCTTTGGATGCGTCCAGGCTTTCCGCCTGATAGCCAAACGCGCCCGCCATGCCGCAGCAGGAAGATGTGATGGGATTCACCGTAACGCCCGGGATACGCTTCAGCAGCGCCACCGCGGCCGGGAAGGCGCCAAAAGCCTTTTGGTGGCAGTGACCATGGATATGCACGGTAACCTCCATTTGCTTGAAAGCCAGCACCGGCTTGTCGCGTTCCAGCAATTCACTCAGCAGCAGGGCGCGTTGGGCCAAGGCGCGGCTTTCTTCGCCTGGCAGCAGCACCAGGAATTCATCGCGCAAAGTCGTCAGCGATGAAGGTTCGATGCCGACCACTGGTGATGTGAATGGCTGTAATGCTGCGATCACCCGGCGAGCCTCAGCGCGCGCTTCATCCACCATGCCGGCGGCCAGCAGCGTGCGGCCTTCATCCAAGGGACGCATGCCGCGCGGCGGCCGCGCCACCGCTGGATCATAGCCGGCAGCGCGCAAAACGCGGATGGCAGCGCGCAGATTTTCAGGTTCAAAATAACGGTTAAAGGCATCGGGCAGCAGAATCACCTCGCCTGCCCTGCCATCCGGGGCGCGCAATTCCCAATCATGAAAGACATCACCACGAAAACGCGGCAAAGGCCGCTCCGCCGCCAGGCCCAGCATGCTTTGCGTCAGCGCCGGCAGGCCCGGGATCATGTCGCGCAGATTGAACAGAATGGGCGCCATGGAAGCAAAACGCGCAATGCGCGGCAGGCGCGCAATCAGGCGTTCGCGCAAGGGCACACCATGGCGCTTGGCGCGTGCGGCCAAAGCCTCAATCTTCATGCGCGCCATGTCCACGCCCGTTGGGCATTCGCGCTTGCAGCCCTTGCAGGAAACACACAGCGCCATGGCGGCGGCGACTTCATCGCCCGCCAGCGCATCCGGCCCTAATTGACCCGTGAGCGCCAGGCGCAGCGTATTCGCCCGCCCGCGCGTCAGATGCGCCTCATCCCGCGTGGCGCGATAGGATGGGCACATCACATTGGCATCAAACTTCCGGCAGGTGCCGTTGTTGTTGCACATCTCAACCGCGCTCAGCAGGCCGCCAAGCGGGCCGGGATAGTCGGACCAATCCAGCACGGGCGTTATCGCTGCATCCGCCGCGTAATCCGGCCCATAACGAAACAGCGAACGATCATCCATGCGTGGCGGGCGCGTGATGCGATTGGGGTTCAGCAAACCGCGCGGATCAAACGCATCCTTCACTTCTTCAAAGGCAGAGACGATGCGATCCCCAAACATCGGGCGATGGAATTCGGACCGCACAATGCCATCACCATGTTCGCCGGAATGGCTGCCCTTATACTCCCTCACCAGGGCGAAGCATTCCTCGGCAATGGCGCGCATTTTCTGAACGTCCGCACCATCCTTCATGTTCAAAACAGGCCGCACATGCAGGCAGCCGACAGAAGCATGCGCGTACCAGGTGCCCTTGGTGCCATGCTTGGCGAAAACATCATTCAGCTTTTCGGTGTAATCGGCCAGATCATCCAGCCCCACCGCGCAATCTTCAATGAAGGAAACCGGTTTCCCATCCCCCTTCATGGACATCATGATATTGAGGCCAGCTTCGCGCACTTCCGCAATCGCGGCCTGAAAGCCCGCATCAGTGGCGCGCACCACCTGGCCAGGATGGCCCAGATCCGCCATCATTTCCTCAAGCCGCGCCAAATCCCGCATCAGCGGGCCATCTTCCTGCCCATGGAATTCCACAATCAACAGGCTATCCGGTTCACCGATCAGCATCTTATCAATCGTCGCGCGATAGATCGGGATGGAGCGCCCCAGATCAATCATGGTGCGATCCACCAGCTCCACCGCTTCCGGCATCAAGCTGACAAGATGCTTCGATGCTTCCATCGCCTTGCGGAAGCTCGGGAATTGGCAAATGCCCAAAACCTTGCGCGGCTTGATCGGCCAAAGTTTCAAATCCAGCGCCGCCGAAAAGGCCAAGGTCCCCTCGGACCCCACCAGCAACCGGGCCAGATTGCCGCGCCCCGCTGCCCGCGCCGCAGGCGTCAGCGCTTCGATATTATACCCACCCACGCGGCGGAGTTGTTCGGGGAAACGGGCGGCGATCTCCTCAGCCTCCCGCGCGCCAAGTGCCCGCAGGCGCTGGATCAGATCAGCAATGCCGCCCGGCACTTCGGCGCCCAGATTATCCGGCAGATCGCCAAAGCGGAACCGAGACCCATCCGCCAGCAGCGCATCAATCGCCAGTACATTATCGGCCATCAGCCCGTAGCGGATGGATTTGGACCCGCAGGAATTATTCGCTGCCATGCCGCCAATGGTGCAGCGTTGCCAGGTGGAAGGGTCCACCGGGTAGAAAACGCCCTGCGCCTTCAGCGCGTCATTCAAGGCGCCCAAGGTAATGCCCGGTTCCACCCGCGCCACGCCCCCCTTGGCATCCACTTCCAGCACGCGCCTCAGGTATTTCGTGCAATCCAGCACCAAAGCGCGGTTGACGGTCTGCCCGCATTGGCTGGTGCCGCCACCCCTCGGCAGGATCGGCACGCCTTCTTCCCGGCAAATGGCCAAGGCCGCTTCCACATCGGCGATGGAACGCGGCACCACCACCCCAATCGGTTCCTGCTGATAGATTGAGGCATCGGTGGCATAGCGCCCGCGATCCGCTGGGCGGAACAGCACCTCGGCGCTGGTCTCACGCCTCAAGCGGGCAGCCAGGCGGGGGTCTCCGGGGGCGATCCGGCCAGGGGGCAGGGCATTCATTCTTCAGGGTCCAAAAACATCTTCTGCAGGGGTGGTCTTGGCATGTATGGGGGGTTTCGCCCATGTAGGGGACACAAACAAGGATTCCATCATGGCTTATTTCCAATCAAAGCCCACTGCCGGGCGGCACTTCCTGCAAATCCCAGGTCCCAGCAATGTGCCGGACCGTGTGCTGCGCGCGATGGACAACCCCACCATGGACCATCGCGGCCCAGATTTTGGCATCTTCGGCAAGGCTTTGCTGGAAAAGACGCGCCATGTCTTCAAAACCCAAGGCCCGGTGGTGATCTACCCCGCCAGCGGCACCGGCGCCTGGGAAGCGGCGCTTGCCAATACGCTTTCCCCCGGGGACCGCGTGCTGATGTGCGAAACTGGCTGGTTCGCCCATCTGTGGGATGAAATGGCGGCCCGCCTTGGGATCGTGACGGATTTCGTGAAGACCGATTGGCGCCGTGGCGCCGATGTGGAAGCCATCGAAGCCCGTCTCCGCGAAGACAAGGCCCACACGATCAAGGCCGTTGCCGTGGTGCATAATGAAACCAGCACCGGCGCCACATCGCGCATTGGCGAAGTGCGCCGCGCGATGGATGCAGCCGGCCACCCTGCCCTTTTGCTGGTGGATACCATCTCCTCACTCGGGTCCATGGATTACCGGCATGATGAATGGGGCGTGGATGTCACTGTTTCCGGCTCGCAAAAGGGGCTGATGCTGCCACCGGGGCTTTCCTTCAACGCCGTCAGCGCCAAGGCGCTCAAGGCCAGCGATACCGCCAAGCTGCCGCGTAGCTTCTGGGATTGGAAGCCGATGCTCGCTTCCAACGCGACAGGCTACTTCCCCTATACGCCGGCCACCAATCTTTTGTACGGGCTGGATACGGCGGTGGATATGCTGCTGGAAGAAGGGCTGGAAAATGTCTTCGCCAGGCATGATAGGCACGCAGAAGCCGCGCGCCGCGCCGTGCGCCAATGGGGCTTTGAGATTCAATGCGCCGATCCGCGCCATTACTCATCCGTGCTGACGGCGGTGCGCCTGCCGGAAGGCCATAGCGCCAATGCGCTGCGCGCCACCATTCTGGAGCGCTTCAACATGAGCCTGGGGAATGGGCTTGGCCAATTGAATGACCGCGTCTTCCGCATTGGCCATTTGGGCGATTTCGGCGATCTGCAATTGACTGGCACGCTGAGCGGCGTGGAGATGGGGCTGCGCGCCGCGGGCGTGCCGCACCAATCCGGCGGCGTACAGGCGGCGATGGATTACTTGAGCGGGAATGCGTGAGGTGGTGCAGGCGTGATTCGTCTTGGCGGATCACGTTCTATGTTGAAGGCGCTGCATGAGCGCTGATGAACCCGATGTGCTGGTGGTCGGCGCCGGCGTCGCCGGCATTGCCGCCGCGCGCACCCTGCATGCGCGCGGGCTTTCCTGCCTGGTGCTGGAAGCGAAAGACCGCATCGGCGGGCGCGCCTATACCGATGCGACAGGCTTTGATCACGGCGCTTCCTGGCTGCATCAGGCCAATGACAATCCGTTGACTGGGTTTGCCGAGGCACTTGGCTTCGAAACGGTTGATCACGATAAGCTCCGCCAACGCCTGCTATTCACCGAAGGCCGTTTTGCCACCACCGATGAACGTGGCGCCTTCGCCGCCGCCGAGGATCGCTTCTGGCGCGTGATTGAAGCCGCCGCCGCAGATGGCGCGCCGGACCGCCCCGCGTCTGACGCAGCACCACAGGGCGGGCGCTTCGATGCACTGGTGGCGCATTGGGAAGGGGCGCAGATTTGCGCGGCGGAACTTTCGCGCATGAGCCTACATGATTTTGCCGCCACCGCACTCGATGGCCCGAATCTGCTGCTGCGTCGCGGCCTTGGCACTTTGGTCAGCACCTTGGCTGAAGGGCTGCCCATCCAACTGAATGCCCCCGTGGCGCAGCTTGATTGGGGTGGCAGCGGGGTGGAGGCTTCCGGCGCTTTCGGGCGCATCCGCGCGCGCGCCGCGATCATCACGGTTTCAACCGGCGTGCTTGCGCAAGCCAGTATTGCCTTCGCGCCTGGCTTGCCAGCCCAAACGCTGGACGCCATCAAGGCGCTGCCCCTTGGCTTGCTGACCAAGCTGTCTTTCCCCGTCCCGCCCGGCACGCTGCCTGAATTCGGACCCTTCGCAAGCCTCAGGCGCGATATCGCAGGGCCAAGTGATCGGCCCATTTCCTGGATCGCGCGGCCCTTTGGCGCGCCAGTGATGCTGGCCTTCATCGGTGGGTCCTTGGCCTGGGAACTTTCCCGCGCCGGCAAACACGCGGCAGAAGCGCATGCCCGCGCCGAATTCGCGCATGTTTTTGGCGCTGAAGCAGCAAAGGCGCTGGGTGTGCCCATCATCACCGATTTGGGCGAAGACCCGCAGTTTCTCGGCAGCTACAGCCACGCCATCCCGGGCGCGCAGGCGGCACGTCGGGCATTGGCGGAACCGCTTGCTGACGGCCGGCTGATCTTCGCCGGCGAAACCTGCCATCCGCGCTTTGCCGCCACCGTTGCGGGCGCCTGGCTGAGCGGAGAAGACGCGGCGCACCTCATTTTATCGTGATGGCGCGCCCAATCCATAATCGCTTTCGGCGCTGGCAGGGATTTTCTTGGACAAGCCTGCATCTTCGGGCGTAAGCCTGCGCCTCGCGCCCAGTGACAATCACATCGCGCGTCCTTGGGGAGAAATATCATGACCATTCATCTCGCGCGCCGTGGCTTTCTGGCGGCTGGTCTTGCCGCTGCCGGCGTTTTTGCCTCTGCGCGTCGCCCCCTCTTTGCGCAGGCGCCAGCTGGCCCCTTCAGCCTTGCGCCTCTGCCTTATGCCACCAACGCCAATGAGGCAGCGATTGATGCCATGACCATGGAAATTCACCATGGTCGGCACCACGCGGCCTTCATCGCCAATTTGAACAATTTGGCGCGGGATTATCCGGCTCTCGCCACCACACCGATTGATGACGTGCTGATGCGCCTTTCCCAGGCGCCAGATGCCATTCGCACCGCTGTGCGCAACAGTGCAGGCGGGCACGCCAACCACGCCATGTTCTGGGAAATCATGGGTGGCCAGGGCGGCGAGCCCGGTGGCGATCTGAAAGCCGCGATTGACCGGGACCTTGGCGGCTTCGCCAAGATGCAAACAGATTTTAATGCGGCTGGCATGCGCGTGTTCGGCTCAGGCTGGGTGTTTGTGGTCGTGACGCCGGCGGGTGGGCTTTCCATTGTCACCAGGCCCAATCAGGATAATCCTTTGATGGATGGCCAGCGCGTGCTGATGGGCAATGATGTCTGGGAACACGCCTATTACCTGCGCTACCAGAATCGTCGGGCGGAATACCTGACGAATTGGTGGAAGGTGCTGAATTGGGAAAAGATCGCCGCGCGCTATGATGCGGCACGCAACGGCACCCTGCGGATATAAGGAAAAGCCTCGGCGCCGGTCTCAACAACTTGAAGGCGGGCGCGGCGCGGTGGCGAAACGCAGCAAACACGCCCCGTAACGATCATTGAAGGCCGTGGTGCCGCCCGCACCATGGCCTGCCACACCCTCTGGCCGGTCAATCAATAAAAACGCACCGAAGCGTTCACGTTGCCGCCGCAGCGCTTCGGCACGTTTATCGGGCTCCGCCATGAAGGGGTCATCCCGAAAATCCGCAATCGCAAGCCGCGTGCGGCGCGCGCCATCGGCCCCGGTCAATAGCGCTTCCATTTCCGCGATCTGCGCATGCAGGCGGTTATTTTCGTCACTCGGCCGGCCATGGGCGGCAGCGGCAATCGCAATCGCTACATCGGCAAGCCCAGGGCGGTTCAGCACCATCAGCGCATTCCAACCGCCGCGCGATTGCCCCGCCACAATCACCTGCCGATAGCCGCGCCCGCGCAATTCCGCCAAATCATCGCGCAGCCAGGCGGCGGCGCGGCGCGCACCATCAGCATTGGGTTCGCGGTCAAAGCGCCACACATCAAAGCCGGCATTGTTGAAATGCCGCGTCCAGCTATGCGGCTGGCGCCCGCGAAGGTCGGTCAACGCTTCCTTTCCATGGCCAAAAACCAGCACGCCGCGCGCCTGTTCCGGCCCCCACCAGATGAAGCGTTCATCCGGCAACGTCGCGTGATGGGCGGAGGTAATGGCAACGCCTTCGGGCGGAGGGCTCGGCGCCCATTCCCGCCCGGGCTTCACAATCGTCAGATCGCGCAGCGCGATGCTGCAGGCGCCCGGGCCCGCGCGCCTTTCGCAATTGCTCAGCGCGGTCTGTTCGACAAAGGCCGCATCGCCCCCGCCCGCCTGCCAGCCGAAAGTGCCATTGGGGCCAAAGGCCAACACCCGCGGCGTGTTCAGATTGAGGAAGCGCCGAACGCTGGCTTGGCTGGCCTCCGGCAGACCCAAAATGGCCGGCGCTTCCAGAATGGGCGCTGCCGGCGCCTGCGCATGGCTGATCGGGGCCGCAGCAAGCCCAATCAGCGCCGCAAGCGCTGCGACAAAGCCCTTCCAGCCGCCCATGCAATACTCCCCGGAAACGCGAAGCCATTTTCGCCAAGCCAGGCGGTGGCCGCAAGCCCCGCTTGCCCTGGCTGCGGGCGGGGGGCATATCGGCCACTTATTCGGCATTTGCCAAGGGAAAGATCATGCGCGTCAAAGATGTGAAGAAGGTCGTGCTCGCCTATTCTGGCGGCTTGGATACCAGCGTCATCCTGAAATGGCTGCAAACCACCTATCAATGCGAAGTCATCACCTTCACCGCCGATCTTGGCCAGGGTGAGGAATTGGGCCCGGCGCGCGACAAGGCGCTGCTGCTTGGCATCAAGCCGGAAAACATTTTCGTGGATGATCTACGGGAAGAATTCATCCGTGATTTCGTCTTCCCCATGTTCCGCGCCAATGCGCTGTATGAAGGCATGTATCTGCTCGGCACTTCAATTGCCCGCCCGCTGATCGCCAAGCGCCAGATTGAAATCGCCGAAGCCATGGGCGCTGATACGGTAGCGCATGGCGCGACCGGCAAGGGCAATGACCAGGTGCGGTTTGAACTCAGCTATTACGCGCTGAAGCCGGATGTGAAGGTAATCGCGCCCTGGCGCGAATGGGACCTGACCAGCCGCACGCGCCTGATCGAATTCGCCGAAGAACACCAGATCCCGATCTCCAAGGATAAGCGCGGCGAAGCGCCCTTCAGCGTGGATGCCAATCTGCTGCACAGCAGCAGCGAAGGCAAAATCCTGGAAGAACCCTGGGACGCGCCGGATGAAATGGTCTGGCAGCGCACCATCAGCCCGATGGATGCGCCAGACCGCGCGACCGATATCACCATTGAATTCGAACGCGGCGATGCGGTTGGGATCAATGGCGAACGCCTGTCGCCCGCTACCTTGCTCACGCGCTTAAACGCGCTCGGCAAGGAAAACGGCATTGGCCGGCTGGATTTGGTGGAAAACCGCTTTGTCGGCATGAAGTCCCGCGGCTGCTATGAAACGCCAGGCGGCACCATCCTTTATGTCGCGCATCGCGCCATGGAAAGCATCACGCTGGACCGCGAAGCGGCGCATCTGAAAGACAGTCTGATGCCGCGCTATGCTGAAATCATCTATAATGGTTTTTGGTTCGCGCCCGAACGGCGCATGCTGCAAGCGCTGATTGATGAAAGCCAGCACAGCGTCTCAGGCACGGTGCGGCTCAAGCTCTATAAGGGCAATACCATCGTGACCGGGCGGCAATCGCCCAATAGCCTTTATTCCATGAAGCATGTGACTTTTGAGGATGATCAGGGCGCCTATGATCAGTTCGATGCCCAGGGCTTCATCAAATTGAATGCGCTGCGCCTGCGTCTTGGTGCCATGGCCGGCCGCAAGGGCGGGGCGCTCTGATATAAAAAAAGCCCAGGCGGCAAAACCTCCTGGAGCATTTTCAAGCCAAGCGGCACGCTTGGCGGACAGGAAAATGCGACCAAACGAAAAAGCCCAGGAGGCACTGCCTCCTGGGCTTTCTAGTTGGGCGGCAGCGCCGCCACAACAAGCTTAGCTTTGCGCCAACATCGCGAGCAGCAGCAGCGCCACGATATTGGTAATTTTGATCATCGGGTTCACCGCCGGGCCCGCCGTATCCTTGTACGGGTCGCCAACAGTATCCCCGGTCACGGCGGCCTTATGGGCTTCTGAGCCCTTGCCACCATGATGACCATCTTCAATGTACTTCTTCGCATTGTCCCAGGCGCCACCACCGGTGGTCATGGAAACCGCAACGAAGAAACCGGTCACAATCACACCCAGCAGCATGGCACCCAGCGCTTCAAAGCCAGCCGCCTTGCCGGCGATGGCATTGATGCCGAAATACACCACCAACGGCGACAGCACCGGCAGCAAGGACGGGATGATCATTTCCTTGATCGCCGACTTGGTCAGCATATCCACCGCGCGGCCGTAATCCGGCTTTTCGGTGCCCAGCATGATGCCCGGCTTTTCCTTGAACTGGCGGCGCACTTCTTCCACCACGCTCATTGCCGCGCGACCAACCGCCGTCATTGCCATGCCGCCGAACAAATAAGGCAGCAAGCCGCCAAACAGCAAGCCAACCACAACGTATGGGCTGGAGAGCGAGAAGGTCAGTGTGCCAACGCCCTGGAAATACGGGTACTGTGCCGCATTCTGCACGAAGTAGTTCAGATCCTGCGTGTAAGCGGCAAATAGCACCAGCGCGCCAAGACCGGCTGAACCAATGGCATAGCCCTTGGTGACCGCCTTGGTCGTATTGCCAACGGCATCCAGCGCATCGGTGGTCTGGCGGATTTCCTTGGGCAGACCAGCCATTTCGGCAATGCCACCCGCGTTATCCGTAACAGGACCGAAAGCGTCCAAGGCCACCACAAACCCAGCCACGGCCAGCATGGTCGTGACCGCAATGGCAATGCCGTAAAGCCCCGCCAGCCCATAGGTGATCAGCACACCCGCGATGATGATGAGCGCCGGAATGGCCGTGCTTTCCATCGAAACCGCAAGCCCGCGGATCACATTGGTGCCGTGGCCAGTCACGGAGCTTTCCGCAATGGCTTGCACAGGTCGGTAGCCCGTGCCGGTATAGTATTCCGTGATCCAGACAATCAGCCCGGTCACCGCAAGCCCGACCACGCCGCAGAAGAACAGGTCAATAGGCCCAAAGCTCGTACCAGCCGCCGTCATCGTGCCAAAGCCAAACACCAGATAGGTCAGCGGCAGCAGCACAATCAACGACAAGACGCCGGTGACGATAAAGCCGCGATACATGGCGCCCATGATGGAATTATTCGCCGGCAGCTTCACAAAGTAAGTGCCGATGATGGACGTCACCACGCAAACCGCACCGATGGCCAGCGGATAGAGCATGCCGCGCACCATCATGGCCGGATCGGTAAAGGCAATCGCCGCCAGCACCATGGTGGCAACCATCGTCACCGCATAGGTTTCGAACAAATCAGCGGCCATGCCAGCGCAGTCGCCGACATTATCGCCGACATTGTCAGCGATGGTCGCGGGGTTGCGGGGGTCATCCTCAGGGATGCCGGCTTCCACCTTGCCCACCATATCGCCGCCAACATCCGCACCCTTGGTGAAGATGCCGCCGCCCAAGCGCGCAAAAATCGAAATCAGCGAAGCGCCGAAGCCAAGCGCCACCAGCGCATCAATCACCGTGCGGCTATTGGGCGCATAACCACCAAATACCGTCAGGATCAGGAAATAAACAGCAACACCCAGCAGCGCCAGGCCGGCCACCAGCATCCCGGTGATGGCGCCCGATTTAAAGGCGACATCCAGCCCGGCGGCGAGCGATTGAATCGCGGCCTGCGCGGTGCGGAGATTTGCGCGCACCGACACATTCATGCCGATAAAGCCCGCAGCACCCGAAAGCACCGCGCCAAGCGCAAAGCCAATGGCCACCACCAGGCCAAGGCGCCAGGCCACCAGGGCGAAAAGCACCACGCCGACAATGGCAATGGTGCCATATTGCCGCTTCAGATAGGCAGATGCGCCTTCCTGAATGGCGAGAGCAATTTCCTGCATCCGCGGCGAACCGGGATCGCGCGAAAGCACATCCTTGGCAGTGATCACACCATAGGCGATGGACAACGCTCCAAGCGCGATCACCAGGATCAGCGATAAGGTCAGCAAAGCTTAGACTCCCCCTTTTTGGCGCGGTTAAGGCCGCCGCGCGCCGACGTAGGGACCGGCGCGGGGTCTCACCCCACGACGATCTCAGTGAAACACTTCCTTAAAAGGGGCGGGGCAGGGGCGCAACGGGGGAGGCGGGTTTCCGGCCGAAAACCCGCCCTTTTCAGGCTAAATCAGGCCGTCTTGGCCCGCTCAATCGCTTCCCGGATCAGGCGGCGGGCCTCATCGGCGTCACCCCAGCCGATGAATTTCACCCATTTGCCGGGCTCCAGGTCTTTGTAATGCTCGAAAAAATGCTGGATCTGCTCAATGGTGATCCTGGGCAGGTCCGTATAGTTGCGCACGTGAAGGTAGCGCTGGGTCAGCTTGTCCGATGGGACAGCGATGATCTTTTCATCCCCCCCGCCATCATCTTCCATCTTCATCACGCCAACGGGGCGCACATTCAACACGGCGCCAGGCACGATGGGGCGCGTATTGGCGACCAGCACGTCAATCGGGTCGCCATCTTCGGAAAGTGTATGCGGCACGAAGCCGTAATTCCCTGGATAGCGCATGGGCGTATGCAGGAAGCGGTCCACGAATAGCGTGCCGGCGGCCTTGTCCATCTCATATTTGATGGGCTCGCCACCGATCTGGACTTCAACGATCACATTCACATCATTCGGCGGGTCCTTGCCGATGGGAATGGCATCTATGCGCATGGGGTCTCTCCAGGGGCGGCGGGGCGGCCACTGCGGCAGCCCGAATGCCCTTCCGGGGCGGATATGCCCGTATGCGCCAGGATTACAAGCCGCTTCCCGCTTGCAAGCGCCCGCGCAGCCCCGCAGGGTAGCGATATGAATGCCACCGCCCGCGCCGCTTTCGCCGCCGCCGCCGCCCGCCGCGCGCCCGAGGTCGTGGCGCTGACCCAGCGCCTGACCGCCATAGCCTCCCCCAACCCGCCAGGGGATGTGCGCGGCGCCGCCCGCGAAGCCGCCGATATGCTGCGCGCCCTGGCCCCCTCGGCCGAGATATCCCTGCATGAAACCGACCCCCAGGTAACCAATCTGGTCGCACGCATCCGCGGCGCCGGGCCGGGCCGCTTGCTCGCCTATAACGGCCATCTGGACACCTACCCGGTGAACGAAGCCCTGCCCTGGACCGTGCCACCCTTGGGCGGCTTGCTGCGCGACGGCCAGCTTTACGGGCGCGGCGTGGCCGACATGAAGGGCGGCATCGCCGCTTCCATGCTGGCCTTCGCCCTGCTCGCCGAATACCGCGACACCTGGCGCGGAGAAGCGCTGCTGACCCTCGCGGGCGATGAAGAAAGCATGGGCCCGCTTGGCACCAAGTGGCTGCTGGATAACGTGCCGGGGCTCGCCCAGGCGGATGGTGTGATCATCGGCGATGCCGGCAGCCCGCGCGTGCTGCGCTTTGGCGAAAAGGGCTTTGTCTGGATCGAGATCGAGGCAACAGGCCGGGCTTCACACGGTGCCCATGTGCATTTGGGCGACAACGCCATTGATCGGCTGCGCGCTGCCTTGGATGCTGTGGCGGCGCTGCGCGCCATGGCGCCCGAAGCACCCGCTGCCGTCACCGCCGCCATCGCCGCCGCGTGCGATATCAGTGAAGCTCTATCGGGTGCCGGAGAAGCCGCGGTGCTGGGCAGTGTCACGGTCAATATCGGGCGGGTGGAAGGCGGTGCCTCGCCCAATCTGGTGCCGGCGTCCGCCCGCGCGGCCTGCGATATCCGCCTGCCGGTGGGTGTGGCCAGCGCGCGGCTGTTGGGCGCGCTGCATCAGGCTTTGGATGCGCTGCCCGGCATTACCTGGCGCGTGCTGCGCTGCTTTGAACCCAACCACACCGACCCTGCCTTGCCCATCGTGCGCCACGTCCATCAGGTGGCCGAGGAAGTGCTGCGCGAAGCCGTTGCCGTGAATATGCGCGTCGGTGGTTCCGATGCGCGCTGGTTCCGCATGGCGGGGCTGCCCACCGTGGTCTATGGCCCAACGCCGCATAATATGGGCGGCGCGGATGAATGGGTTTCGGTCACGGAATTGGAGTCCATCGCCCAGGTCCACGCCCTGGCCGGCTTTGATTTTCTGAATGGAGAGAACGGCGCGCCATGATCATTTTGGCCGAAATCCTGGCTTTCAGCCTGATTGCCTTCTGGCTGCTGCTATTTGCGGTGCAATGGGTCGCGCAGGCCATTGGCGCTTGGCTTGGCCGCCGCCATGCCTCGCGTGGCGCAGCCCCGGCGGAGGGTGTTGGCGTTGTCGTGGGCGGCATGCTTGGTTTGCTCGCCTTTGTGCTGGCACTGACCCTTTCCTTCGCCACCACGCGCTTTGAAGAACGCCGCCAAGGCACGCTGATGGAAGCCAATGCGCTTGGCACCGCCTGGCTGCGCGCCAAGGCCATCGGTCATCCGCGCGGCGAGGAATTGACCAAACTGTTTGAGGAATACACCAAGCTCCGCGCCGAGTTCATCAACGCGCCCGCAGATCGGGAAGTTGTGCGTACCATCAATGACCAGACATCGGCGCTGCAAAACCGCATTTGGGAACATGTCACCGTCATTGTGCGCGAAAAGCCGGACCCCATTTCATCTTCGCTGATGGCCGCGACCAATGAAGTGTTTGACCGTTCAACGGCTGAGCGCTTGGCCTTCGGCCAAAGCATGCCGCCACAAATGGTCTGGCTGCTGATGAGCATTGCAGTGCTGAGCATCGGCGCGCTGGGCTATCAATTGGGCATGCGCAAGCTTTCGCTGCCGATCCTTTCCATGCTGCTGATCGGCATGTGGACATCGGTGATTGTGGTAATCCTGGATTTGAGCGCGCCGCGCATCGGCAGCCTGCGTTCCAGCGCGGCGGTCTATTACTGGACGCTGGATGGCTTCGCCCCGAACCCTCCGCCCGCCCGAAGATAAGGCGCAGCGCCTCGCCCCCGGGCAGCGCCCGTGATAGGGGGCTTCAGGATGTCCAGCGCCGCTACCGAAACCCCTGCCGCCATGCCCACACGGCGCCGCAGCCCTGCCTGGGCCTGGGGGGCCTTACTGGTGGCTTTCGCCATGGCAACGCCGATCCTGGCCGTGCTGGTGACGGCCGCCGCGCCAGGGGGCGAGGTCTGGCGGCATATCGCGGCCACCACCTTGCCCGAAATGCTGGCCAATTCCGCGCTGCTGGCCCTGCTGGTCACGCTGATGGCGGGCAGTGCGGGCGCGGTGGCCGCCTGGCTGGTGGTGGCCTGCGAATTCCGTGGGCGGCGCTTTCTGGAAGTGGCGCTGCTGCTGCCAATCGCCATGCCCGCTTACCTCTGCGGCTATGTCTATACTTGGCTGCTGGATGTATCCGGGCCGGTGCAGACCACGCTTCGCAGCGCAACCGGGCTTTCCTTCGGGCAATATTGGTTCCCGGAAATCCGCAGCCTGCCCGGCGCGGCGCTGATCCTTTCCATGGTGCTTTACCCTTACGTGTACATGCTCTGCCGCGCCGCCTTCCTGCAACAAAGCGTTTGTCTGATTGAGGCATCCCGCACGCTGGGCCATGGGCTGGCGCGCAGCTTCCTGCATGTTGCGCTGCCCTTGGCGCGCCCTGCCTTGGCCGCCGGCATTGCGCTGGCGCTGATGGAAACGCTGGCTGATTTCGGCACGGTGCAGCATTTCGCGGTGCGCAGCTTCACCACCGGCATTTATGAGGCCTGGTTCGGCATGGATAACCGCCCTGCTGCGGCGCAGCTTGCTGTGGCCTTGCTCGGCTGTGTCGGGTTGCTGCTGGCGCTGGAGCGTTTTTCGCGCGGCGGGCGGCGCTTTCACCCGACGACAACGCGCCACCCGGCGTTGCGCCCCGTGCGGCTTACCGGCTGGCGGGAAGGGGTGGTGCTATTCGCTTGCGGGCTGCCACTACTGATCGGCTTTGTCGTACCTGCGGGCGCGCTTTTGTCGCTGATGGTGCAGGCGGGCGACCCCTTCAGCCCTGCGCGCTATCTGCCCTATGCGCGTAATTCCCTTGTGTTGTCTGGCGTGACCGCCCTTCTGGCCGTGCTGTTTGCCGCCGGCATGGCCTGGGCAGCGCGGCTTTACCCATCGCCGGCGCGCAGCATCGCCAATCGCGTCGCATCGCTTGGCTATGCGCTGCCTGGTTCGGTGATTGCGGTTGGCGTGCTGGTGCCTTTTGGATTGTTCGACAATGCACTCGATTCCTGGCTGCGCGCGCGCTTTGGCGTTTCATCCGGGCTATTGTTGTCAGGCACCATGGTGGCGTTGGTGTTTGCCTATCTGGTGCGCTTTCTGGCCGTGGCCTTGTCCACGGTGGAAGCAGGGCTGGCGCGGCTCAAGCC
This sequence comes from uncultured Rhodospirillales bacterium, assembly GCA_903927465.1. Classification (GTDB taxonomy): domain Bacteria; phylum Pseudomonadota; class Alphaproteobacteria; order Acetobacterales; family Acetobacteraceae; genus Neoroseomonas. The sequence goes on from CAIYMY010000032.1 coordinate 25,375, forward strand.
ATCCTATACGGATGCGGCGCGAGTCTTGGGCCGGCGGCCCGGCCAGGCAGTGCGCGAAGTGGAAGTGCCGTTGGCGCGCGGCGCGCTGCTGACAGCGGGGCTTTTGGTGTTTGTAGATACCATGAAGGAATTGCCGGCGACGCTGATCGTGCGGCCCTTTGACCTCGATACGCTTGCCGTGCGTGTCTATAATCTGGCGTCGGACGAAAGACTGGCCGAGGCTTCAACCGCGGCCGTGCTGATTGTGCTGGTGGGGCTGCTGCCAGTGGCGGCGCTTACGCGGATGATGCGGCGGGAATAATCAGTATAGCTTGAGCGCGGCGGCTGCATCAGGCGCTTCGTGCAGCGCGTCTATCGCTTGCATCAGCGCCTCGGCCCTGCCTTCCAGTAGAATACACGCGAAACAGGCGCGAACCTTGGCGATTTGCGCCGCGCGCGGCAGCGGGTTTTCCGGACTGCCCAAGGCGGCTTCCACGCGCTGATCGAGCTTTGTCCCATCACGCAATTCGATTTCCACGCGCAGCGGCACCACGGCGTTTTCATCCGTGTTGCCATCGCCGAGTAATGCAACGCGTGCCGCCAAAGCATGCGTTACGTCATCGCGCAGCAAAGCCTCACTGAAATCACCAAGCCCAACGCTGCCTGAAAGCAGCGTGCGCGCCACCACATAGGGCAGACACAGCCGCGCATAATTGCCGGTCAGATCCGGCTTGATGGGCCGCCCCACCAGGCGCATCGCGAGCGGCGGCAGGAAAAGCCGCACCGCCGCTAAATCTTCAGCGCGGACCCCATGAGCGGCCATCAGGCGCTGCACACCATCAATCGCGGGATGGGTCAGCCGACCAGAGGGAAAGGGTTTGTGCGCCAGCCGCGTCACCTGCCAAAGGCTGCCCAGCGCGGCCAAGCCGGGGGCCAGATCATGTTCAGGTTCCGTCAGTTTCAGGAAACCGAAGGGCCCGGTCAGCCATTGCGCCGGCCCCGCAGCGCCCGCCGCCGCCAAATCCGCCGCGCGCAGCCCCGCCATGGCGGCGAAGCCCATTTGCACCGGCAGCGCCATGGACCCTTCCGTATGCGCCTGCATGGTCCCCGGTATCTGCCCAAGCAAAAGCCCCGCGCCCGCCGATGCTGTCGCCAGATCAAACCCACGCAGCCGCGCCACCGCGCCATAAGCGCCAAACATCCCCGCCGTTGCCGGGCGGAAAAAGCGCATCGGGCCGCGTGCCGCAGCACCTATGGTGCAGGCCAGATCAAGCCCCAGAATCACCGCCGCCATGAAGCGCGCACCAGACACTGGCTTGCCCTGGCGGCTTTGCCTTTCCGCCTCGGCCAAAGCGGCGGAGACGGTCGGCGTCATGGCATGCACCACGGCGGCTTCATGGATGGCGTCGAATTCCAGCGCGTGCGCCTGAAACGCGTTTATGAAAGCGGCCTGAGACGCCGGCAGCAAAGCGCCATCGCCCCAAAGCCTGGCTTCTTCCCCCGCGCCCCAGCTGCGCGCTGCGGCGAGCAAACCGGCGCGCGCCGCATGGGCCATGCCGGCCACGCCAACCGCAAGGCCATCCAGCAGGAAGATTCGTGCCGCGTCCCGCGCGGCGTCAGGAATGGCGGCCTCCGGCGTTTCCAATAAGTGGCGGAGCAGGATGGTTTCAGCGGCTTCTGTCATGGCGCCCATGCTGCCCGCGCTGTGGCCCCCGTCAAGCACCATGGCGCGCGCGGCGGCTTCGTGCTGCGATAACTCCAAACGGAGGAACCAGCATGGCCAAGATCAAAGGCATTGTCGTCTGCCCACAACCCCGCGCCGCCGATGTCGGGGCAGAAATTCTGCGTCGCGGCGGAAATGCCTTTGATGCCGCAGTCGCCACCGCTTTCTGCCAAATGGTGCAAGACCCCTTCATGTGCGGCATTGGCGGCATGGGCACGTTGCAATTCCGCGACGCCAAAACCGGCCGTCAGGGCATGATTGATTTCCACGCCCGCGCGGGCGCCAAGGTGCGCGCCGATATGTGGGAAGCCGATAGCAAGGGCAAATCCGAAATCTCCGGCTATGCGCTGTTTGAGGATCACCGGGCGGAGCTTGGCTACACCGCCATCATGACCCCTGGCACCGTCGCGGGCTTCGCGCATTTCCACGCGCAATTCTGCACCATGGATTGGGCGGATTTGCTGGCGCCGGCCATTGCCATGGCGCGGGATGGCGTGCTGGTAACGCCCTTCTTCCGCGATTTCCTGGAGCGCAAACCACAACCGGGCTTGCCCAGCGGCTTGCAACGCGTGACGAAAACCAAAGCCTGCGCCGCGCTTTACTTGAACCAGGCCGGCCAATTGCATGAAGTAGGCGAAAAGCTGGTGCATGCAGAGTTGGCGCGCACGCTGGAACGCCTTGCCACCCACGGTGCGCAGGATTTCTACACCGGCGAGGTTGCCGGGCAGATCATCAACGATTTCGCGCAACACGGCGCCTTCATCACTGCCGATGATTTACGCGATTACCGCGTACGTGAAAGCGCGCCCGTGATCGGCACCTATCGCGGCTACAAGATTTCATCGAACCCGCCGCCTGGTTCGGGCGCAGTGCTGATCGCCATGCTGAATATCCTGGAACAATTCGATCTTGGCGACCTGCCCGCCGGCAGTGCCGGGCATTATGATCTGGTCGCGCGCGCCATGGCGGCCGCGCATCACGACCGTGACGAGGCTCTGGGTGATCCGGATTTCGTGTCCGTGCCAACCGAATCCCTCATGTCGAAAGACCGCGCCGCTGCATGGGCCAGGCGCATCCGGGATGGCTGGCTGCCCGGTGGGCGGATTGGCGAACCCCCCTCCTGCACCACACATCTTTCTGTTTGGGATGCAGCAGGCAACTGCGTTTCCGTCACCCATACGCTCGGCACCGGTGCCGGCGTGGTGACACCCGGGCTTGGCTTCAATTGGAACAACGCCATGAAGCTGTTTGATATGCGCCAGGGCCGCGCCAATAGCATTGCCCCTGGCAAGGCGCGCATCACCGGCATGGTACCGACCATTGTCACTAAAGATGATGAGCCCTGGCTGATTGTCGGCGCACCAGGCGGCAGCGTGATCATCTCCGCCGTGCTCACCACCATCATCAATGCGATTGATTTCGGCATGTCGGCGGTGGAAGCGGTTTCCTTCCCACGCATCCATTGTGAAGGCGGCCCGATTTTCTGCGAAGCACGCGTGCAGGGTGATGTGGTGGCGGCGCTAAAGGCCCTGGGGCATGAAGTGCGCCATTCCCCCATTTCCTATGACCCAACCATGAGCCGCGCGCATGCCATTCTGCTGCGTGATGGCAAACCCACCGGTGGGGCCGATCCGCGCGGTGGTGGCGGGGTGGCGATAGCGTGGTAGGCGCTATTCCATGAGCCTTGGCCAGAATATACAGATAGTCACCCTAATCACGCGAAAGAAACGGAAATGACCACGCAACGCAAAACCGCTTTGATCACCGGCGCCGGCCGCAATATTGGCCGCGCCATTGCGCTTGATCTGGCGCGCATCGGCTTCAATGTTGTCATCAATGGCTCCCGCAACCGCGATGCTTGTGAGGCTGTCGCCGCCGAAGCCCGTGCCCTTGGCGTGGCGGCTTTGGTTGCCATGGCCGATGTTGGCGTGGCCGATGAATGCGCGCGCATCGCGCGGGATGCCATTGCCAGCTTCGGCGCAGTGGATGTGCTGGTGAATAACGCAGCGCTCCGCCCCGATGGTCATTTTCTGGAAATGAGCGATGCGGATTGGCGCCGCGTGATTTCGGTGGACCTCGATTCCAGCGTTTGGCTTTCCCGCGCCTGCCTGCCGGGGATGCTTGACCGCGGTTGGGGGCGGATTGTGAACCTGCTCGGCATGAACGCCATTCATGGATATAATGGCCGCGCGGCGGTTTCCGTTTCCAAGCACGGGCTTTGGGGGCTGACCAAGGCCTTGGCGAAGGAATTCGGCGCCAAGGGTATTACCACCAATGCTGTCTCACCTGGCCCCATCGCCGGCGAGCGTGATGATGAAGCCGCGCATCACCACATTGCCAGCATGATATCGCGCGTGCCGGTGGGCAGGCTTGGTCAGCCGCATGAAATCGCGGCGGTTGTCTCCATGCTGGTGTCGGATGGCGGCGCCTTCGTGAATGGCCAGATGATCCAGGTGAATGGCGGCGCGGAGACGTGATTATGGTGCCTCAAGGCCCGGCGGCGGCAAGGCTGTCCCGCGAGGGCCAAAGGCGCTTTGGTTTTCGCTTTTCTCGCAAGCGGTCAGCGCCAGGGCCAGGAAGATCACAAACCGCAGGGCCATGCCGTGCTCTCCTTAAAATGCGCGCACGGGTTAGCATGAAAGCCCCGTCTGCGCTAAAGGCGGAGGCATCCAAGCCTTAAACGGAACGCCCGCCATGACCCCGACCGAAACCAGCATCCAACCCATGATCGGCCTGATCGGTGGTTCCGGGCTTTATGACATGGAAGGGCTGGAAGATCGCCGCTGGGTGAAGGTGCGTACGCCCTGGGGTGATCCTTCGGATGAAATCCTGACAGGCCGGCTATATGGCGTGCCCTGCGCCTTTCTGCCCCGCCATGGGCGCGGCCATTCCATCCCGCCCTCCGCGCTCAATTACCGCGCCAATATTGATGCGCTGAAGCGGATTGGCTGCACGGAAATCATCTCGCTTTCCGCCGTGGGGTCCTTGCGGGAAGATTTGCCGCCCGGCCATTTCGTCATTGTGGACCAGTTCATTGACCGTAGTTTTGCACGCGAGAAATCCTTCTTTGGCACCGGCTGTGTTGCGCATGTGTCGGTCGCGCATCCTGTCTGCCCGCGGCTTGGTGATGCGCTGGAAGCCGCGGCGCGCAAACTGGCGCTGCCGGTCACACGCGGCGGCACTTACCTTGTCATGGAAGGCCCGCAATTCAGCACCAAGGCGGAAAGTGAGCTCTATCGCGCCTGGGGATGTAGCGTGATCGGCATGACCAATATGCCCGAAGCGAAACTCGCGCGTGAGGCTGAGCTTTGCTACGCGACAGTCGCCATGGTGACGGATTTTGATTGCTGGCACCCGGATCATGAAGCGGTGACGGTGGATCAGGTGGTGAAGGTGCTGTTTTCCAATGCCGATAAGGCGCGCGCCCTGGTGCAACATGTGGTGCCAAGCCTTGGCGCCAAGCGCGGGCCTTGCCCCGCCGGCTGCGACCGCGCCCTGGAATATGCGGTGATCACGGCCCCCGAAAAGCGCGACCCTGATCTGCTGGCGAAGCTGGATGTGGTGGCAAAGCGCGTTTTGGGGTGAGGTTTTGCGCGTGTCCGGTTCACATTCATTCGCCGGATGGCCTCGGAGAGAGCAGGCCATCCCGGATCGCTTGGCTCAGAAAGGCGTCACCCCGCCCCTTCGATCACATTACCAAAGCGCTCCCAGCTCTGCCCATTCCAGCGCTGCAACTGCATTTGCCGGATTGCGTTATAATTATCGGGTTGGGTTTGCACCTTGATGCCGGGCAGCAGGGTCGCGACATCCATCGGCTTGATGTTGCGCGCCTGGTTCATGACATTCTCGCGGCTGAAATCATTGCCGCATTGGCGGAGCACCTGGATCATGGTGGTGCCCACGCCATAGCCATAAGTGTAATTGTTATCGCCCAAATCACCATCCGGCACATAGCGCCGCATGAAGTCGCGCCATTCATTCATGCCCGCATCCTGCGCCCAGGCGGGATCGGATTGGTCCTTGCGGTAATCGGAAGTGATAAGGCCAACACCTTTCTCAACCCCTGCCGGCTGCATCACCACACCTACTGAGACCGACACATTGGTCATGAACATCATCGGCCGCCAGCCAATATCATGCACGCGGCGAATGGCCTGGGCGGCAAAGCGCGGCACCACGCCGCAAATCAGCACATCAGCGCCGGCCGCCTGAAGCTGCACGATCTGGCTATCAATGGTCGGGTCCGTTGCTTCATTCGTGGCGGTGACCACCATGGAACGAAAGCGATCCTTGAGCACATCCTGCACGCCATGCAGGTAGTCGCGCCCGAAATCATCATTCTGATAGAGCAGCGCAATCTTCGCATTGGGCCGCTGTTCCAGCACGTATTTGGTGTAGATCTGCGCTTCCACCCGGTAGCTGGGCTGCCAGCCCATGGTCCAAGGGAATTCGCGCGGATTGGCCCATTTATCGGCACCTGTTGCCAGGAACAGATGCGGCACGGAACGTTGATTGACGTAGCGATGCACCGCGCTGTTGGTTGGCGTGCCTAGCTGGTTGAACAGGAAGGCCACGCGGTCCCGTTCCACCAGGCGGCGGGTTTGTTCCAGCGTGCGCGGCGGCTGATAGGCATCATCATAGACGGTGAATTTGACCCGCCGTCCGCCAACGCCGCCTTCATCATTCAGGCGCTTGAACATCGCTTCCAGGCAGCGCGAAATCACCGAATAGGATGAAACCGGGCCAGACAGCGCATTGGTGCTGCCGATATGGATTTCGGTTGCCGTGACGCCAGGCGTTTCCTGCGCGGCGGCGATATTGGGTGCGGCCAGCGCGCCCGCGCTGCTGGCCAGAAGAAGGCGACGTGAGATGGTCATGGTGAATTCCTCTCCTTGTTGTTGTGGTTTTCAGTTTCTACGCGATGTAAGCCGGGTCAGGATGCGGCGCACCAGGCCGGCGAAGCCTTCAGGCAGCACGAACAGAAAAATGATCAGGATCATACCGTAGATCACGCCCGGCGCGGCGCGGCTGATGCTTTCCGCAATATTGGGGACGAAAAGCACAAACAGCCCGCCAAAAAGCGAGCCGAGGATGGAAGCAACCCCGCCCACCACCATGCCGACAAAAAACGTAATGGACAGCAGGAAGGTGAAGCTATCGGGTGCCACGAATTCCACCGCCACGGCAGAAAGCGCGCCGGCGATACCGGTAATCATGGCGCTCACGGCAAAGGCGCCGGTCTTGAGTGCAGCGATATCCATCCCCATGGCCTCGGCTGCGGTGGGGTGGTCGCGTGTTGCCATCAGCGCGCGACCAATGCGCCCACGGATCAGGTTCCAGGCCAGCAAAAAGCAAATGCCAGAGACGATCAGCACATTGAGATACATGTATTGATCGGCATTGAGCGGCAGCACGGAAGTCAGCCAGCGCGGCGGATCGGGCTTCATCAGAAAAAGCCCCTGCACGCCGCCGGTCCAGGCTTCCAGCGCCTTGTGCTTGAGCAATTGCGGCACCGCGACCGCGAGCGAAAACGTAACCAGCGCCAGATAAAGCCCGCCCAAACGCAACGCCGGCAGACCGACCGCATAGCCCACCATGCCGCATATGGCGGCAGCAAAAGGCAGCGTGGCGTAGAAGGACCAATCCGCCTGCGCCATCAGGATGGAGGTGACATAAGCGCCAATCGCGAAAAACGCGCCATGGCCCAAAGATATCTGCCCGTTATAGCCCGTGACGATATTAAGCCCGAGCACCGCGAGCGCCATGATCACGGCCATGGTCAGTTGAAAAAGATGAAAGCTTTCCAGCACCCAAAGCGGCGCCAAAGCCGCCGCAAGGCCGAGCAAGACAAGAAGAAAACGTGCGGGTGAAAGGCTCATGCTCCTACACCCGCGTGAACACGACACGGCCAAACAGGCCTGAGGGTTTCAGCACCAGCACGCCAATGATGATCACCAGCGCGACCGTCAGCTTCAGATCTGTGCCAACAATGTAAGCGCCCGCCAGGTTTTCCAGGATACCCACCAGGAAGCCACCCATCACCGCGCCCGGGGGATTGTCTATGCCGCCCAGCAGCGCGCCGGCAAAGGCATAAAGCAAAATGCCCAGCATCATATTCGGATCGAGAAACACAATGGGCGCCACCATCATGCCAGCGACAGACCCAATCGCCGCCGCCAAGCCCCAGCCAAGCGCCAGCATGACATCCACGCGAATACCGACCAACCGTGCGGAGCGCGGGTTATAGGCCGCCGCCCGCATGGCGAGGCCGAGCGATGTCTTGGTGAAAAACAAATAGACCAGGATCAGCACCGCGAGTGTGACGGCAACACTGCCAAGCTGATGTGCTGAAAACAGCCCGCCCAGCATCGGCCTGCCGCCTTCGAAAGGTGAAGGGAACATCTGGATCGTATAGCCAAAGACCCAGCCCGTAAGGTTGCCGATAATCAGCAACATACCGATATAAACGCCAACATGCGTCAGGATCGGCGCATGCTGCACCGGGCGCATGATCAACCGTTCCACCAGCGCGCCCATCACGAAGGAAACCACCAGCGTCCCGGCAAAAGCCATCCAATAGGGCAGGCCCGCCTGGATCATGGTCAGCGCAATGAAGGTGGAAAGCGTCGCCATTTCGCCTTGCGCGAAATTTACGTGATGTGTCGCTTGATAGATCATGACAATCGCCAACGCGACCGAGGCATAAATGCCCCCTGTCGCGATGCCAGCCGTAAGCTGCAAGAGAAAGGCTTCCATCCTTCAATATCCCAGATAGGAACGGCGAATGGCCTCATCCTGCCGGATTTCGGCAGCGGGCCCGGAGATCACGATACGGCCAGTTTCCAGCAGATAGGCGTGATCGGCCAAATCAAGCGCCAGATTGGCGTTTTGTTCCACGAGCAAAATGCCAACACCGCTTTCTGCGCGAATGCGCCGCAGAATGGCGAAGATATCCCGCACAATCAGCGGCGCCAGGCCGAAGCTTGGTTCGTCCAGCAACAGAAGCTTTGGCCGCAGCAAAAGCGCGCGCGCAATGGCAAGCATTTGCTGCTCTCCGCCCGAAAGCGTGCCCGCCTGCTGGCGCCAACGCTGCTTCAGGCGCGGGAACCATTCCCACATGCGCGCAAAATCAGCCGCCACATCGGGATCACGCCGCGTATAGGCGCCCAGGCGAAAATTCTCCTCCACCGTCAATTCCATGAAGGTGCCACGCCCATCGGGCACATGCGCCACACCAAGCCGCGCGATGGATTCCGTCATCAGGCCCGCAATACGTTGGCCGGAAAGCAGAACCTCCCCTTCCGGGCGGATCAAGCCAGAAACAGCGCGCAGCGTTGTGGTCTTGCCCGCACCATTGGCACCCAGCAATGCGGTGACGCCGCCTTCCGCCACCGCAAAATCAAGCCCGAACAGAACCTGCGTTGGGCCGTAACCAGCGCGGAGGTTTTTGACCTCAAGCAGCATGGGCGGCATCCCCATGGCCATCGCCCAGATAGGCGCGGATCACTTCGGGGCTGCTGCGCACCTCATCCGGTGTGCCATCGGCGATCTTCTTGCCGAAATCGAGCGCCACCACCTTGTCGGAAACCCGCATCACCAGGGACATGTGATGTTCCACCAGCAAAATCCCGAGCTTGAAGCTTTGCCGTACATGCTGGAATAGCGTGGCCAATTCATCCACCTCACCATGATTGAGCCCGCCCGCGGGTTCATCCAGCAGCAGCAGCTTGGGCCGGCTGATCAACGCGCGCGCCATCTCGACACGTTTTTGCGTGCCGAAGGGCAGGTCAATCACGGGCAGATCGGCCACCGCTTCCAATTGCAGCAGCGCAAGCAATTCCGCCGCGCGCTGGCGTGCCGCCCGATCCTCGGCACGCGCATGCGGCAAGCGCAGCGCATTGGCCAAAAATCCGGCACGGCCCGCGGAATGCGCGCCCGCCAGAATGTTCTCGCGCACCGTCATGGATTTGAACAAGGCCAGGTTCTGGAAGGTACGCCCAAGCCCAAGCGGCGCCATGCGGTGGCGCGGTTCATTGGTAGTGATGTGGCCATCGAAGCGCACACTGCCCTCATTCGGGCGATAGATGCCGCTGATCACATTGAACAGCGTTGTCTTGCCCGCGCCATTCGGGCCGATCAGGCCGCAAATCTGGCCTTCCGCCACATCGAAGGAAACGCCGGCAACGGCGGTCACACCACCAAAACGCACGACAATGTCGCGCACTTCAAGCAGCGGCATGGCGCATTGCCCCATCGCCTGCGGTCAAAGCCCGCGCCGGATGGCGAGTGATGGCCATCGTTCCTCCCCGCACGCCGCCTTTGGGTTTATAAGATTTCGGCAGTCGTGACGCGTTCATTTAGCCTTGGTTTTGCATCATTGATCAAGCGGAAAACCATGCGCGCCATTGGCCAAGTCGTGTTTCGGATGACATGGCCAGGACGGGCCGGTAAATGGAGACGCGAGAGCGACGAAAGAAGCATGACGGCATGGACATAAGGCGCCGACATTTCCTGGGATTAGGCGGAGTGGTCTTGGGCAGCGCCCAGCCGGCCTTGGTTGCTTCCATTGGCGCGGCAAGCCTGACCACCGAAGGCCGCGCGGCGCGGCTTGGCCTGACGCTGGAAGGCCCGCTTTCCTGGGAATGGCGCGCCTTGGCCGAGCCTCCGCGCCTTGTGCTTTCCCTCCCCGGCGTCACCTGGCGCGGCCCGGCGCGGTTGGGCTCGGCAGGGCCGGTCGCCAGCGCGCTGTTTGATGACGAGGCCAAGGAATTGCGCCTGAACCTGGCGCGCCCCGCCTTGCCGCGCCGCCTGCCTGGGCCGGCTGGGCGGCTGCTGGTGGAAATCGCCCCAGCCAGCACTGAAGCCTTTTCCGCTGCTGCGCGCCGGGACATGCCTGTGGCGCAAGGCAGCGCCCCCGCTTTGCCGCTGGTGGTGATTGACCCCGGCCATGGCGGCTACGATCCCGGCGCCATTGGCCGGCGCGGCACGGAAGAAAAGCGCCTGACCCTCGCCGCCGCCCAGGTGCTACGCCGCAAATTGCAGGAAGGCGGCAAATGCCGCGTGGCCATGACACGCGAACGCGATGAATTCATCTCACTTGCAGATCGCGTTGCCTTCGCCCGCACGCGGGACGCCGCGCTGCTGATCTCGCTCCATGCCGATTCCGCACCGGGGGCCAAGGGGGCGAGCGTCTATACCCTGGCCGAGACCGCGAGCGATCCCCTCGCCGCAGCCCTCGCGCAGCGCGAAAACAATGCAGATCTGGCGGGTGGCCTTAGCCTGCCCTCCGTCCCGCCCGAGGTGCAGGCGATATTGCTGAGCCTGATGCGCCAGGAAACCCTGGGCGATTCCGCCCGTTTCGCGCGCGTGGCGGTGCGGGAATTGACCCGCGCCGTGCCCATCCTGCCAAAACCAAGACGGGAAGCGGCTTTCATCGTGCTGAAGGCGCCGGAAGTGCCCTCCGTGCTGGTGGAAATGGGCTTCCTTTCTGACCCGGAAGATGAAGCCGCTTTGCGGCAGCCAGAACACCGCGCGCTGATCGCCGCCAGCCTGGCCCGCGCGGTCGAAGCCTGGCTCGGTGCCACGCAGCGCGCCACGTCGGGTTGAAAAACCTGGTCCCATCCTGTCGCGCTTTTCAGCGGAACCGTGTATCCAGCCGCCATCATGACTTCGACGGATTTGCGTGCCGATCAACCGCTTGACCCTCAGCGCGCCGCGCCCGGGGCCGAGCCGCCGCGCGCCGACCCCCCGCCCAAACCCAAAAAACAAAAACGCCGCCGGCGCTTCAGCGTGTTTCGCTGGTTCTTCAGCCTGGCTGCGGCGGTGCTGTTGGCCGGCGGCATCGCGGCCTATGGCGCCTATCATCACTTCGCACAGGATTTGCCGGATTACGGCTGGCTCGCGGAATATGAACCCCCGCAAATGAGCCGCATCTACGCCGCCGATAGCCGGTTGATGGCCGAATTGGCGCAGGAACGGCGCATCTTTGTCCCAATCGAGGCCATTCCGCAGCGCGTCCAGCAAGCCTTCATCTCGGCCGAGGATCAGCGCTTTCGCGAGCATACCGGCGTTGATCCCTTGGGCATTCTGCGCGCGGTGATGCAGGCCGCGGAACAATATGGCAGTGGGCGGCGCATGAGTGGTGCTTCCACCATCACTCAGCAGGTCGCGAAGAACATGCTGGTGGGTGCGGATCGGTCCTTCGCGCGCAAAGCGCGGGAGGCGATTCTGGCGCTCCGCATCGAAAAGGCACTCAGCAAGGATCGTATCCTTGAATTGTATTTGAACGAGATTTTCCTGGGCCAGCAGGCTTATGGCGTGGCCGCCGCAGCGCAGGTCTATTTCAACAAAAGCCTGGATGAGCTGAGCGTTGCGGATGTTGCTTACCTGGCTGCGCTGCCAAAGGCACCGAATAATTATCACCCCGTCCGGCGTGCGGAAGCCGCCAAGGCGCGGCGCGATTGGGTGATTGAACGCATGCTGGACGACCGCGCGATCACGCCAGATGAAGCCCGCGCGGCAAAGGCGGAACCGCTGATGGCACGGCCCACGCGCCGGCTGGATCAATTGCAGGTGGGGCAGCATTTTACCGAAGAAGTGCGGCGCGAATTGATCCAACGCTTCGGCGTTGAGCAAACCACCATGGGTGGCCTGGTGGCGCGCACCAGCCTTGACCCCACCATCCAGGCCGCCGCCGAACGCTCATTGCGCGATGGGCTGATGAATTATGACCGCAGGCGGGGCGGCTGGCGTGGCCCGGTGGCGCGCATTTCGGCCAACGCCACGGAATGGATGCCAGCACTTGCCGACACGCCGCGCCCGGCTGGTGCGCTGCCTGAATGGCGCCTGGCGGTGGTGCTGGAGGTAAGGCCGCAAGAAGCGCGGCTTGGCTGGCTTGAACGGCGCGATCCGCGCCGCCCGGCGGAACCGCAGCAGGGCATGCTGTACTTGGAAGAATTGCGCCCCTGGGCGCGGCCCGTTTTGCCAGATGGTCGCCTGGGCGCTGAACCGCGCCGCGTTCAGGATGTGGTGAATATCGGCGATGTCGTGATGGTGGAAACCCTGCCGGCGGAAGCCGTGCAGCGTAATCGTCCGGCGCGGCCGGAACGCCTGACGCTCAGGCAAATTCCCTTGGCCGAGGGCGCCGTGGTGGCGCTTGATCCGCAAACCGGGCGCGTGATGGCCATGGTGGGGGGCTGGGCGCTCGAAAAATCCTGGTTCAATCGTGCGGCCCAAGCGCAGCGCCAGCCGGGGTCTTCCTTCAAGCCCTTTGTTTATATCGCCGCACTTGAAAAAGGCATTCCGCCCAATCAGGAAATCCCTGATGAGCCAATTGAAATAATGACGCCGCAAGGGCTGTGGAAGCCACAAAACTACAACGCCAATACCTATAATGGCTGGGTGACCATGCGCAGCGCCATGGAACGCAGCCTTAACCTGGTAACGGTGCGGCTTGCGGATCATGTCGGCATGGCTTCGGTTTCCGATGCCGCGCGCCGCTTTGGCGTGATTGACAATATGCCGCGCTATTTGGCGATGTCGCTCGGCGCTGGGGAGACAACGGTGCTCCGCATGGCCGCCGCCTATGGCGCTTTCGCCAATGGCGGTTTTCGCGTGACCCCCACGCTGATTGATTCAGTGCAGGACAGGCGCGGGCGTGTGATCTGGCGCGCCGATCAGCGCACCTGCGCCGCTTGCGCTTCGGGCCCGGAAGCGGGGCCGCCACGGCTTGAAGCGGGCGAAAGGCAGCGTGCGACAGACCCGATTTCCGCCTATCAGATGGTGAGCATTCTGGAAGGCGTGGTGCAGCGCGGCACCGGCGCCAGCGCCATCGGTTCCCGCCTTGGGCGGCCCGTTGCCGGCAAGACTGGCACCACGGATGATTACAAGGATAATTGGTTCGTCGGCTTCACGCCGGATATCGTCGTCGCGGTCTGGATCGGCTTTGATGACCCGCGGAGCCTCGGCAATAACGAAACCGGTGGCAGCAATGCCGCGCCGATTTTCCGCGATACCGTGGCGGCCGCGCTTGCCGGCAGCCCGCCCGTGCCCTTCCGCCGCCCGGCTGGCATTACGCTGATGCGCGTGGCCTCTGGCAATGGCAGCATCATGGAACCCTTCCGCCCGGGGACCGAGAACAGCGCGCAACGCTGGCGCGATTCCTTTATTCGTGATCGTGAGGATGGTCCCAGCCCGCCCGGCGGTTCAGGTGCGAACCGCCTCGACAGAGACCTCGGTGGGCTCTATTAGCACTTCATGCGCGCTGACGCCCTTTCCCTGCACGAGCAGATCACCGCTTCGGTGGCCCTGCTGAGGAGGCATCTTTGACTGGGATGCCTCTGTCCGTCGTCTCGAAGAACTGAACGCGCGGGTCGAAGACCCGACGCTTTGGAGTAATGCCGATGAGGCGGGGCGCGTCATGCGCGAACGCGGCCGGCTTTCTGACCAGATTGATGGCGTCAAGCGCCTGGAACGCGATGTTGAAGATGCGCTTGGCCTGGTTGAATTGGCCGAAGCGGAAGGTGATGCCGATACCGCCAATGCCGCTGCCGAGGATTTGAAGCGCCTGGCGCAGGAAGCCAAAAAGCGGGAAATCGAAAGCCTGCTTTCCGGCGAAGCCGATGGCAATGACGCCTTTGTGGAAGTCAATTCCGGCAGCGGCGGCACGGAAGCCCAGGATTGGGCGGAAATGCTGATGCGCATGTATTCCCGCTGGGCAGAACAGCATGGCTATAAGGTGGTGCTGACGGAAGAAAGCCCAGGCGAACAGGCCGGGCTGAAATCCGCGACGATTCAAGTCACCGGCCCCAATGCCTATGGCTGGCTCAAGACCGAAAGCGGCGTGCATCGGCTGGTACGCATCAGCCCCTTCGATTCTGCCGCGCGCAGGCACACCAGCTTTGCCTCGGTTTATGTCTTCCCGGTGGTGGATGATAAGATCGAAATCGAGGTTAATCCCGCCGATCTGAGGACTGATACCTTCCGCGCTTCCGGCGCGGGCGGGCAGCATGTGAACAAAACCGAATCCGGCGTGCGCTTCACTCATATCCCGACCGGGATCGTGGCGGCTTCCACCCAAGATCGCAGCCAGCACCGCAACCGCGTCATCGCCATGGGCATGCTGAAGGCGCGTTTGTATGAATTGGAATTGAAAAAGCGCGAAGCCGTGACGGCGGCCACGGAAGCCGGCAAGACCGATATCGGCTGGGGCCACCAAATCCGCAGCTATGTCTTGCAGCCCTATCAGATGGTCAAAGATCTGCGCACCGGCGTTGAAAAGGGCAATCCGGCGGCGGTGCTGGATGGGGAATTGGATGAATTCCTCGCCGCCTCACTGGCTTCCCGTGTTGGTGCGACGCGGAGCGAGGCCAGCGCCAACGCGCTTTAAAGGCTTGAGCTTTCGCAGCCGACCCATTCTGGCTTAAAACTATTCCGTGCTTGCCTTCCTCGCCCTTTGCCTGCCGATTTTTGCGGTGGTGGCCTTTGGTTTCGCTGCGGCGAAGCGCAAATGGATGCCGCCCACGGCCATGGAAGCGATAGGCCTTTTCAGCTTCAACGTCGCCTTGCCGGCCATGCTGTTCAAGCTGATGGCCGCGCAGCCTTTGCGCGAAAGCTTCGATCTCATCTACTTCAGTGGCTATCTGGGCGCCTGCCTTGCCATCTTCGCCGGTGCGATGCTGATCGGGCGCATCGCGCGGGGCAATATCCGCATTGGTTCCGCCTTTGGCGCGGCCGCCGCCATGGGTAATGTCGGCTATCTGGCGCCGCCGCTGATGCTGCCGATGCTGGGGCCGCGCATCGCCGGGCCGGTCGCCATGGCGATTGTGGCCGAAGTGGCGGTGATTATCGCGCTTGGGTCTATGCTGATGGCGCCCTCGGCGAAGGGTGAGGGTCTCAAGGCCGTAATCGCCGGCCTGCGTGGCTTACTACGCAATCCGGTGATCCTTTCCATCGCGCTGGGTGCGGCTTCTGCCGGGTTGGAATTGCCGATTCCGGCACCGATTGAGCGCTTCCTGTCCTTCCTGGGTAATGCTGCCGGGCCGACGGCGCTTTTCGCGCTGGGAGGTACGCTTGCGCGGCTGAAGATTGGCGGGCAGCTTTTCGCGGTAGCTTTCGGCATTACGGCGGCGAAGCTGTTTATCTATCCCGCGCTGGTGTGGTTTGTGCTTGGAAGTTGGTTGGCGCTTGATCCCTTCTGGGTGATTTGTGGCGTGCTGCTTGCCGCCATGCCCACCGCGACCAACGCCTATTTGCTTGCGCAACGCCAAGGCGTGGGGGCTGAGGAGGCCTCGGCCGCCGTGCTGTTCACCACCATTATCGCATCCATCGCCTTCCCTGCGACGGCCTGGCTGTTGGACGTGCCGGTGCCTTGAGTAGAGCCACGCTTGGCGGGCGTGCAGCTTGGTCATAGACTCACCCCTTCTCACTGCAACGGAGACTTCCCCATTATGTCGAGTGCCGCTGAAAGCGCGCCAAGCTGGCATGGCATCGTCCGCCAGGCCCTGAAGGACAATAATGTCCGGCTGGTCACCTATGTGCCGGATAATGTGCTGCGCCCCCTGATTGAGGGCTGCCATGCCGATCCCTTCTTCACCACCTTCCCCGCCGCGCGTGAGGAAGAAGCCATTGGCATCGTCGCCGGCGCCACCATGGCCGGCATGCGCGGCATTGTGCTGATGCAGACATCGGGCTTCGCGACTCTGCCCAATGTTCTTGCTTCCCTTGTTGTTGCCAGCCAAATTCCCGTGCTGATGCTGGTGAGCGAACGCGGCACGCTGGGTGAATTCAATCCCGGCCAGGCGATTGTCTGCCGCACCATGCGCCCCATTCTGGACAGCATGGGCATTGAACACCACACGCTGTCGCGCCTGGATGAAGCCGCTTTCATCGCGGATCGTACCATGCGCCAGGCCTTTGCCACGCGCTGGCCGGCTTGCCTTATTGTCTCGCCATTGATCGCAGGGGGGCGCAAGTGATGGAAGAACGTCGCAATACGCAGGTGATGAACCGTGCGGCGCTGACCAAGCGCGTGGTGGGCAAACTCACCAAGCAGGAAGCCGTGATTGGCGGGATCGGCAATTCGAATTGGGATCTTTGGGGTTCCGGCCATCGTGCCGAGAATTTCTACATGCTGGGCAGCATGGGTCTGGCCGCGCCGATTGCCATGGGTGTTGCGATTGCGCAGCCGGAACGGCGCGTTTTCGCGCTGGAAGGCGATGGGTCACTGCTGATGCAGTTGGGCTGTCTTTCCACCATTGCCGCGCAGGCGCCGAAGAATTTGATTGTGATTATCTGGGATAATGGCATTTACCAGATCACTGGCGGCCAGGGCACGCCGGCCGCGAAAGCCGGCACGGATTTGATTGCGATTGCGCGCGCCTCCGGCATTGTCTCCGCCCATTGGGCGGCGGATGAGGCGGAATTTGACGCGCTGATTGATCGCGCCCTTGCCACCGACGGCCCGCATGTGATCGGCGCGCGGATTGATAACGAACCCGGCAAGACGCAAACGGACCGCGACCCGATCCGCTTCCGTGAGACCTTTATGCGCGGGATGGCGGCTAAACTGGGTTAGGACACACCGGCAGGGGATAGGGTGAGGTTGGGCCAAGCGGGGACGCTTGGCCCTTAGGGTGCGTGTTGGGGTTGAGGTGGTTTGTCGCGTTTCGGGCGCGTCAGAGGCCCTGGATTTCGTGAATCAGAATTTGCCCTTGCTGAAACCATGCAAGCCGACCGGTGCGTGGGCAAAAGCAAGGTCCATTGATGACAACGCGATCAGGCGCAAAATGCTTTAGTAGCGGCGCACCACCATTAGGGGAAAGAAACTGAACGAGAGACCCCCGTAAATTTTCGTCGCCTTTTGCGGATTTAGTCAGGAAAAAGGCTCCACTTGGATGCCACTCGACAGAACTGACAGGCTCAAACTCGCCAATAAATCCAGCCAAACGCGCGCCAGAGGTCGCATCCCAAACCCGAATGGGTTCAGGGTCGCGTGGCGGGACAGTAGCGCTCGAACCGCTTGCCAAACGTTCACCATTGGGCGACCACGCGAGGGATTCAACACCTCTAGGGTGGGCTTGGAAACTCAATAATTTTTTTAGTTCCGGAAGGCTAAAAATGGTAACTTCATCAGGAACTACATTCGCCTGGGGCGATCGAGTCGTCACTCCAAGTCGGTTATCGAGGCTTATCGAAGGAACGGACCACGATCGACTCCGGCTTGTTCCAACGAGCTGTCCATTATGTCCATCAAAGACATATGCAAACTGATTAGGGCCAGGCCCCCTCACCTCAAAGCTAAGGAAGACAAAACGCCCATCAGGAGAGACCGCCAACTTTTGATCGCCTCTCCGCTGCTGCAGAGCTAGCTCTTTAGGTTTACCCTGTAGTTCGGGTATCGAAATGGGTAGTAGCTGAGCTTCGCGCACTATCCTTCCTGTATCCATCTCAAAGACCGAAAATGCAGGGGGGTTTTCATCACTGCCAGGCTCGACTCTTTTTGATGCGATCAATTCCCTGCCGCTCGCGGAAAAACCGAAAGTTCGGCGTGTATCCGCCCTCATAACCCGGAATCGTACTAGTAAACGCCAAGTGGATGCATCGATAACATTCAGGAAGTTACCAAGCCCATTCACCGCCACCAAGCGGGTGCCATCTGGGCTCCAGGCCATGCTTGAAACAGACCAGGAAAACGCATCGCCCTGACCGCGCAAATCAACGCTGGCGATTTGCTTCAGCCTTACGCCGCCAGAACTTGCCGTGCCGCGCGGGCTGGTCAGCGGATTGAGTAAACTCGAAGCACCCGCAGGGCGCGCCGCGCCCGCACTTACCAGCGCCCCCATGCCAGCCAAACCAACTCCGCGACGGGTCAGGCTTGCCATATCGCTCCCCCCTGCAAGGCGCTGCCCTGGCAGGAAGGCATCACCTCAACCCCAAGCGCGGGCGGGGACATAAACCTCGCCCGCCATCAAGCGCCGCGCGGTGCGCAGCGTGCCGCCCGAAATCACTTCCCGCGAACCATCCGCTGCACGCCGCGTGGTGATCACCGCTTCCATGCTGCCGGTTGGGTGTTCCAGCACAATCGTCTCCCGATCCGCGCCGGTGATGTGCGCCACAGCTTCCGCCACCGTGCCCGGCAGCACGCAAGCACTCGCGATGCAAATCCCGCCCGTCACCGCCATGGCTTCATGGCAGGCGAGCGGCGTGAAGTAGCGCGCCGCGACACCGCCTTGGTCACCCGCCGGTTCAGCAATAATCGCGAACTTCGGCATGACGCGCCCTTCGGCATCGCCCATGCCCATGGCCAGGCTCGCCTTGCGGCGAATGGCTTCAATCCGCGCCATGAATGCCTTATCGGCATCCAATTCCTTGGCGGTCTCATGCGCGGTTTTGCCGAAATCACGCGCGCGCGCGATCACCACCGGCATGCAGACATCAAGACAAGTGACTTCCACGCCATCAATCACATCAATGGCATTGCCAGTCGGCATCAGCTTGCCGGTTGCTCCCCCCACCGCATCGGCGAAATTCAGCACAATGGGGGCAGCCGTGCCGGGCACGCCGGCAATCGCGGTATCGCCCTCATAATTCACGCGCTTGCCGGGCGTTTGCACCACGGCTTCAATCAGCGCGCCGGTATTCACCGCGCGGATCATCACGCGGGTTTCGCCTTCTTCCGCTGGCACCAGACCGCTTTCAATCGCAAAAGGCCCAACACCCGCCAGCATATTCCCGCAAGTCGGCCCCCAATCCACAAAGGCGCGATCCACGGAAACCTGCGCGAATAAATAATCCACCTGCTGCGCCTCACCGGCCGCCGCGCGAGATACGATGCAGACTTTGCTGGTAAGCGTGGTGGCGCCGCCAATGCCATCAATCTGGCGCGCATCGGGTGAGCCCATGGCAGCCAGCAATACGCGGCCCATAGCATCGCGATCTTCCGGCAAATCTTCCCGCCGAAAGTAAGGGCCGCGGCTGGTGCCGCCACGCATCAGCGTGCAGGGAATGGCTTTCTGCATAATTTTATCCGTCACCGTAAAGGCCAGGGAAGTTCAAAGAAATACTGCAATAGTCCTTGCGGGAAATCCAGGGTCAGCAATTTCGCCACCATGATCAGGCCAATGGTCGCGATGGAGGTCAGGAACAAAGTCATCCGCCAGGTGCAGCCCGCCGCATAACGTAGGAAGGACAGGAAGAAGATCGTATTGGCCAACAGGAATCCAACCAAAGCGGAAAGCCCGACCAGCCCGATCACCCAACCAAGATGCGCCCAGAAACTGCCATCCTCGGGCTTCGCATTGGCTTCCGCATCATGGAATAGCGAACCGCCGACGCGCCCGAAATTCAGCCGCAACAATACGGGCACGCTGATCAGCAGCATGGCGCCGGCAATCATCATCGGGAAGACCGCGCCCAGGAAGCTGTGGCGCATCGCGTCAATGAAGACCGCGGCGAAAATCGCCACTGGAATCACGGCGAAAATCGCCTGAGGCTGGCGCTGGCCCGTATCCGTGCTGCCGCCATCTTCTTCCGTATCGGCCAGCCTGCGCTTGCGAATACCAAGCCAGGCAAACACCACGATCAGCGCGGCAATGATCATCACGCCAGGCCGCGTCAGGAAATCCCAGCCATAGAATTGCACCGCCTGGTAAAGATAGGTTTCCATCGGCAAAGCCAGCACAAAGCCCACCACGAAGGGCGGGCGCGGCCAGCCGAAGCGGCGCATCAGCAAGCCCAGCAAGCCCACACCCAGCAGCAGCAGCAAATCCGCCAATTCGCGATTATTGTTGAAGGCGCCGAAGCAAACCACCATCATCATGAAGGGCGCCAGCAGCCCGAAGCGCACCGTGGTCAGCCGCGCAATCAAGGGCGATGTGGCGAAGCACAGCAACGTCCCCATCACATTGGCAATCGCGAGCGACCAGATGATCGCATAGGTCAAATCAAGCCGAGAGCCCACCATCGCCGGCCCGGCTTCAATGCCAAGCAGCGTCATGCCGCCCAGGAATACCGCCATGGACCCGGAAGAAGGAATGCCGAAGAACAGCGTCGGCACCAACGCGCCGCCTTCGCGCGCATTATTGGAAGCTTCAACGGCAATCACGCCGCGCACATCACCCTTGCCGAATTGGCCGTTTTTTTCGGTCTGAATTGCATGGCCATAGACAATCCAATCGGTCACGCTGCCACCAAGCCCAGGAATGGCGCCCAACACGGACCCGATTGAAGATGAGCGCAGCAACAACCACCAATGGCGCATGATGTCCTGCAAACCCAAAATCCAACCGCGGCCCAAATCCGCCGAGCGCGAAATCGTCCCACCACCGCGCGCCAGATCAATAATTTCCGGCAGTGCGAAAATCGCCAGCACCAGCACGGGCAGCGGCAGACCATCGGAAAGATAAATCAGCCCGAAATCTAGGCGATATTCCGCAGTGGCCGGTGCTGTGCCCACCATGCCAAGTGCCAAACCCATGCCGCAGGCAATCAAGCCCTTGGCGAAGCTTTTGCCCGCCAGAACGCCCACCATGGAAAGCCCAAGCAGCGCCAACATGAATAATTCCGCGGTGCCCAGCGCCAGAATCAAGGGCCGCGCAATCAGCACTGCACCTGTCAGGATCACCGCGCCGACCAAGCCCCCGATCATGGAGGCAATGAAGGATGCCGATAGGGCGCGCGCAGCTTCTCCTCGTCGGGCCATGGGGAAGCCATCCAGGATCGTCGCTTGGCTCGCGGATGATCCAGGTATGCCCATCAGGATTGAGCTGAAAGTATCCGCCGTCGCCGCCACCGCAACAAGGCCCACTAGCATGGCAAGGGCCGAGACCTGATCCAGCCCGTAAATGAAGGGCATCACCAGCGAAAGCCCGGCCAGGCCACCCAGCGCCGGCAGCACGCCAATCGCGTAGCCAATCAAAACGCCAAGCGCCATGTATCCCAAACGCTCAGGACTGGCGAGCGCGGTCAGCGCCATCAGCAGCGCATCAAGCATGTAACCTTACTCCCTTTACCGCGCTGCCTTTAAGCTGATCAGCCGAGCCGATGGTTGAAGCGACGGAGCAGCCATTCCTTGATCCATTCGCGCGTCGTCTCACTGATCACGGTGCCGGCGGCATAGGCTTTCTCGGCCGCTTCGCCGACAACCTCATCATACTCGCCAATCACTGTGCCGCGCTTTTCCTTGTATTCCGGATCAGCGAAGATACGCGTGAAGGCTGTGCGATAAAGGTCTTGCATGGCGCGCGGTGTTTCGCGCGGCACCACCACAAATTTCTGCGCGGCAAAGCCCGCGACGAACAGCGTGCGATAGGCTTCCCAGGCCGGGCCGGAAGGGTCCTGCCCCGTGGCGGCCTTCAGGAATTCGGGGAAGGTCGGCAAATCCGGGAAATTCGGATCGCGCACAATATCGCCCACAGCATTCAGGATACCGTAGGAGAATAGCGGCACGGCCTTGCCTTCGCGCACCAGTGGCAAAACCTGGCTCGTATAGGCAGAGGATGTTTGATAATCGATCGGCGTTTCACCACGTTCAAAGGCAAGCCGCCCCTGGCCGCGGCCCTGCATGCCAAAGACAATCTGCACATTCAGGTTCATCAGTTCAAACGCCAAGGCCGGGACCACATCCAGCGATGTCGGACCCTGGCTGCCGAATTTCAGCCCCTGCGCCGCTTGCAACTTCGCCAGATCAGCCGCGCCACGCACGCCCAATTCCGGGCGCACATACAGTACGCCACCGGTTGGGCTCGCCATCAGCACGCTCCAGGCGCGGTAGTCGTAGCGCACGCGCGGATCACCCATCAGATATGGGAATTGCGTGGAACCGCTGGTGCCCATGATCGTCAAGCCATCAGGCCGCGTGCGCTGGGCGAATTGATTGGCGCCATTGATGCTGCCGCCGCCGGTAACATTGCGGATCACGACTGTCGGGTTGCCGGGCATGTGCTTTTGCAACAGCGGCAGATGAAACCGCGCCCAGACATCGGAACCGCCGCCCACCGCGAAGGGGATGATCCATTCAATGGTCTTGCCGGCCATATCCTGCGCGCGCGCAGTGCCTGTCGCGGCCAAGCCAAGGCCAAGCCCGCCAAGGGCACGGCGCGTGAGCGAAAAATTTGCAGCTTTGGTCATGGAACCCTCCCCGAATTGGTTTTCGGTTTCCATAAAGCAGAACGAGGGGCGATGGAACCAGCGAATTCGCGCCCTGCATTTGCCGCTTTCAGAACGGCGCCCCGCCTGTTACGGAATGCCATGCCTGTTTCTCTCCGTACCATCGCCCCGGCTGAGGCCGATATCCGGCTCGATCGCTGGTTTCATCGGCACTTCCCGAACCTGACCCAAGGGGCGCTGCAGAAAATGCTGCGCACAGGGCAAATCCGCCTTGATGGGGCGCGGGTGGAAGCGAATGCGCGGCTCAAGCCTGGCCAGCAATTGCGCATCCCCCCCTTGCCCGAATCCGCCGCCAAGCCGCTCAGCGCCCGCCCGGTATCGGACCGGGATGCAGCAGCGCTTGAACGCATGGTGATCTACCGCGATGCCTCCGTGATCGCGATAGACAAGCCCCAGGGCCTGCCAGTGCAGGGGGGGCCAGGGATTACGCGGCATGTAGATGGCATGTTGGATGCGCTCCGCTTTGGTTATGAAGAACGCCCGCGCCTGGTGCATCGGCTGGACAAGGACACATCCGGCGTTCTGATCCTGGGGCGCACGGGGGCGGCGGCTTCCCGTTTGGCGGCAGCTTTTCGCGGGCGGGATGCGGAAAAAACCTATTGGGCCGTGGTGATTGGCCGCCCCCATCCGCTGGAAGGCCGCATTGACCTGCCGCTTGCCAAGCTTGGCGGGCAGCGCGGCGAACGCGTGACCGGGGTCGCGGATGGCGAGGGCACGCGCGCTGTCACGCTTTATCGCATGGTGGATTCCGCGCAGCGTCAGGCGGCGATGCTGGAATTACGCCCCCTCACGGGCCGCACGCATCAATTGCGCGTACATTGCGCCGAGGCGCTAAAATGCCCGATCATGGGCGATGGCAAATATGGCGGCCAGACCGCGCATCTGGAAGGCTTCGGCAATACGCTCCATCTGCATGCGCGGGCCTTGCGCCTGCCACATCCGGAAGGTGGTATGCTGGAACTCGCTGCCCCCTTGCCAGCGCATATGAAGGATACCTTCGCAATGCTCGGCTTTGATCGCCCGAAGACCCCGCCATGTCGGCATCTGCGCTAAAGCCCGCCCGACGCTGGCCGCGCTATCTGGCGGGCGGGTTTGCGCTGCTATTCCTGCTGCTGATCGGCGGCATTTTGGCGCTGCGCGCTGCTTTGGAATCAGGCCGCTTCACGCCGCGCATTAAGGCCGAGATCGAAAACGCCACCGGCTATCGCGCCAGCATTGGCGGGATGGGCTTGGCGCTTGGGCTGATCCCCAAGCTTGAATTGCGCGATGTGACGCTGAGCACGCCGGGCGGCGCCACGCCGGGCCTGGTGGCGCCAAGGCTGGCCGCGAGTGTTTCTCTGTTCTCCCTGATCTCCGGCAGCATCGAAATCCCAAGCGTGGAGGCGGATGGGCTGAAGCTCAATCTGGACCCTGCACTTTGGGCTTTGCCGGCAGCCGATAGGCCCGCCCGGGACGCCACCGCGGCACCAGCAGCGCCAAGGCCCGCGGCCAGCATGCCGCAGATCGGGCTGGTCCGGCTGCGTGATGCGCATGTGGTCCTGCCTGGCAGTGGGGGGCGGGATATCGAAATCCCTTCGCTGTCCATCCGCAAGATCAGCGCCACCAGCGCAAGCGATCTGGCGGCGGAATGGCGCTTCCAGGGCATCACCTTCACCCTTGCCGGGAAGGCCGGGCCACTATTCGGCGCTGCCCCCGGCACGCTGCCGCCGCTCGGTGCCATCACGCTCAAAGCCGGCGCGGGTGATCTTGGCTGGCTGCTGCCGGGCCTCAGGCTTGAAGCGCTGGAATTGATCGCGCCACCGGAAGGCGAGGCGCGGCTAACAGGTGCGCTGACCCGCGCCGGCAATACCGCGCGGCTTGAGGCGAATTTGGGCGAGATTGGCAAGCTGCTTTATGGCTTCACCGGGCCTTTGCCGATGGAAGCCCGGCTTACTTCAGGCGATGCCAGCATCACGCTGAAGGGCGCCGTGGCGCGCCCGCTGGAATTGGCCGGCGGACAATTTGACCTGACGGCGGATGTGCCAGATGCAGCGGGGCTTTCCGGCTTTCCTGCCCTGCCCCCCGGGCTGCGAGGGGCAGCGCGGCTTGAATGGCGCGATCCGCGGAATATCAGCCTGCCGCGCTTCCAACTCACCAGCCCCGCGCTTTCGGCCAGCGCTGTGCTTAATCTTGGCTTGGCGGGGCGGCCCAATCTGACCGGGCGGATTGATGTCTCACGGCTTGATCTGGATGCCCTGACACAGCCGCCCACCGGAAGCGTAGCCCCGGCTGCGCCTTCGGCCCCGGCGGCCTCATCAGGCGATGGCAGGGTTATTCCGGATATCGCTGTCCCCGTCGCGTCGCTCATGGCGCTGGATGCTGAGCTGCGGCTTGCCCTCAGCGGAGTCACCTCTCGCAATCTGCGGCAGGCGGCGGTGCAGACGAATCTCCGCCTCAGCAATGGCGCGCTGGTGCTTGCGCCCTTCAACTTGACCATCCCGGCAGGGCGGCTTGCGGGGCAGATCAATGTGAATGCTACCGCCAACCCAGCCCAGTATAGCCTGAGGCTGCGTTCAGAAGGCGCAGGGCTTGAGCTTGCGGCGCTGAGTGGCGCGCTGGATGGGCTTGGCCTGCGCGGCCATGCCGAGATTGCCACTGATCTGCGCGCCGCCGGCGCCACCACCCGCGCCATTGCCGCCAGCCTGGATGGGACATTCGGCATCGCTTTGGTGAATGGCCGGCTGGAACAGGGCACCGCCATGGATGCGCTTGGCGCCATGCTCGCGCTGCTATCGCCCAATTCGCAACGGCTTGGGGCGGTAGACCTCCGCTGCCTGGCCCTTGCCTTTGGCGCGGAACAGGGTGTGGCACAAAGCCGCGCTTTTTTCATGGATAGTGCCATTGGCCAGATCAACGGTCAGGTCAGCATCAATCTGCGCGATGAAAGCCTGGGCGGGCGGGTCAATTCCAATCTGCGCGTCTTTGGCCTTGCCGTGCGGGCACCGTTCAATCTTGGTGGAACGCTTGCGGCGCCGCGCATTGGCGTGGCGCCAGGAGCCGCGCTTGGCCAGAACGCGGCGGGGCTGCTGGCCGATACCTTGACCGGACGGATTGCCACAGACCCGATCGGCAATCTGCTGGGCGGCAGCGACCGACACGCGGCAGCGGATTGCGCCGAGCCGCTGCGCCTGGCGCGTTTTGGCGCGGAGGGTGCCGCACCAACGCAGCGCGCGGCGCCCGAGGCTGCACCCGGTGGAACAAGTCCGGCCATGCCAACCATACCAGCGCCGGTGCAGGATGTGCTGCGTGGCCTTGGGGGTCTTTTCGGGGGAGGGCGGCGGTAAGCCTATCGCTTACCCTTCCACATCATCAAGCGACAGGCCAAGCGCTTCCAGCCCTTCTTCCAGCATATCGCCGAGCATTTCGATACCAAGCAAATACGTCGCCGGGTCGCGTATATTCCGTTCGCGCGCCAGGTTGCGCGCTTCTTCCCAATCATCAGCCCCATAATCGCCGCGGCCGATCCAGGCCAGGGCGATCAGGGATGCCTGTTCATCCTCATTCAATTCACTGATGAAGGCGCGCAGCGCATCCTCATCCATGTTTTCATCATCTTCGGCGTCGAGGCCTTCTTCATCCTCATCCGCGCGGGAAATTGCACCGCTTTCCTCACCTTCCTGGACAGCACGCGCCGCATCCACAATGGCGGCCACCGATTCCAGGCTAATGCCCAGCTCGAATTCCTCATCCTCATCATCACGTGCGGCCATGGTGCTTCTCCAGTTTTGATGACGGCACTCAAGCACAGGGGAGTGGGGCATTTCCAGCCCTGACCAGATGTCAAATGCGTGTCAGGAAAGCGCGGGCTTTCAGCGGCGCGAAAGGTCAACCAGTCCCACGAAACCTTCTTCCGTGCCAAAGGCCAGATGTGTGCCGGTATCGCTCCAGGCAAGCGCTGACACCGCGCCGCGCCCAGGCGCCGCCACGGGCACAATGCGCCCGCTCGCGATCTCGGCAACCACTACCAGCCCGTCATTGAAGCCGGCCGCCACCACTTCCTGCTGCGGATGGCAGGCGACTGCCGAACACAGCGCCTGATCACCCCCCGCGAGTTCTGTCGGCGCCTTGCCCATGGGACCGCCGCCGAAAAACGGCCACAGCACCACACAATCCGCGCCCGAGGTCGCAAGCCACCGCCCCTTGGCCGTGAAGGACAGCGACTTGGTCTTCGAAGGATACCCCGCCATGCGCATATGCTGCCCATCGGCCAACCGCCAGCCATGCAAGTTGTTTTCCTGCATGGAGGTGACCACATGCGTCCCATCCGGGCTGAAACCAATACCGGTATGGCTGCCCTTCCATTCGAGCGATCGCGGCTTGTCATCCTTCGCCGTCACAAACCAGAGCGAGGCGCCATTATAGTGGCTGGCCGCGATGCGTTTGCCCTTGGCGTCCAAGGCAATGCCGGTGACCGATGTTGGATGCGCGAGTGACTTCAGCGCAGCCCCCGTGCCATCCAGCAAATGCACGGCCTTGCCCACCACCGCCGCGCGCAGGCCACTTTCGTGAGCCGCAACATGTTCCACCCAACGGGTGCCGTAACGCGCCAATTCGGTAAGGGTGCCATCCGCGCCAAGGCGCATCAGCCGCCCATCATCGCCGCCGGAAATCACGCCATCCTTACTATCGGCACACAGCGCCAGCACCGCGCCCTGATGCGCTTCATGCCGCGCCCAGGCATCGCCGGGCTTGGCAAGCAACGCCTGATGCAAAACGCCATCGCTGGTGCCGAAGCTACATGTCCGGCCTTCATGGCCAAAGGCAATGCCCGCAACCCAGGCGCCAAGGTTTTGCGAAACGCCCCGGCTATCCAGCAGATAATCCGCGCCGCTCATGCTTCGGGCGGGCTCCAGCGCGCGATTTCGGCATTGATCTTCGCCTCATCCTCACCGGCCTGGCAGGCTTCAAAACCGCGACGCAGCCAGGGGCGGTTCAGATCGCGCCCGATGAACACCAGTTTTGAGCGCCGCGGATCGCCTTCCTTCCAGGGGCCGATGAAATCACCATCGGCAATCATATGCACCGCCTGGAAGGCGAAGCGGCGGTCATCGCCCTCATAAGCCAAAATGCCCTTGGTGCGCAGCAAATCCTGCCCCTTGCTGGACAGCACCTGCGTGATCCAGGCGTTGAAACGCTCCGGATCAATCGGGCGATCCAGTTCGAAGGAGATGCTGTTCACTTCGGAATCATGTTCGTGATCATCCTCGCCCGAGAGGAATTCCGGCTCCCGTTCCAGAATGCGTTCCAGGTTGAAGGCATCACGCCCGATCACGGCGCTGATCGGCACATCAGATTTCGTGGCGCGGCGAATCTCAGCATAGGGGTTGATGGCGCGGATACGCTTTTCCACCTCGACCGCTTCGGCTTCACTCACCAGATCCATCTTGTTCAGCACAATGATATCGGCGAAGGCGATCTGTTCCTGCGCTTCGGTGGAATCTGCCAAACGTGCCGGCAGATGCTTGGCATCCACCACGGTCACAATCGCATCCAGCTTAGTGGCGCGCTTCACATCATCATCAACAAAGAAGGTCTGCGCCACCGGGGCGGGGTCCGCGAGGCCCGTAGTTTCCACGATAATGCCATCAAACTTGTCGCGCCGCTTCATCAGCCCGGCCAGGATGCGGATCAAATCCCCGCGCACCGTGCAGCAGATGCAGCCATTGTTCATTTCAAACACTTCTTCATCGGCATCAACGACCAGGTCGTTATCAACGCCTAATTCGCCGAATTCATTGATGATCACAGCGAATTTCTGGCCGTGATTTTCGGTCAGGATGCGGTTCAGCAGCGTGGTTTTGCCGGCACCAAGATAGCCGGTCAGCACGGTCACGGGCACGGGGGCGCGGGTGGTGTCGCTCACGTGGGTTTCTCCATCAGCAAGGTTTGAGAGCCTATATGGGGTGAAGCCGGGCGGAGGTCACCCCGCCCAGCGAGAGTTATCGTTTGGTCGCATTTTCCGAGCCGCCATGTTCGACCACATGGCTTGAAAATGCTCCAGTTACGCCGCCTCCGCCATGATGGCATCAGAAAGCGTGTTGATCAGCCTATCCACATGCGATTTTTCGCAAATCAGCGGCGGCGACATGGCGATGATATCGGCGGTCACGCGGATCAGCACGCCATCATCAAAGCAGCGGCGGAAAACATCCAGCGCGCGTTGCGTGGGCTTGCCCGGGCGCGGCGCCAATTCTACCGCGCCAATAAGCCCGATATCGCGGATATCAATCACGTTCGGCAAACCTTTCAGCGAATGCATCGCATCCTGCCAATAGGGCTCCAGCGCGCGGGCGCGGCCCGGCAAATCCTCTGCGCGGTGCAATTCCAGCGTGGCAATCGCCGCCGCCGCCGCCAAAGGATGGCCAGAATAGGTATAGCCGTGGAAGAATTCGATCCCAGCCGAGATACCCGTCACGATGGCATCATAGATCTCGTTCTTCACGGCAACCGCCCCCATGGGCACGGCGGCATTCGTCAGCCCCTTGGCCATGGTCATGATATCGGGCACCACACCCAGGCGTTCGGCGCCAAAATTGGCGCCAAGGCGGCCAAAGCCGGTGATCACCTCATCATAAATCAGCAGAATACCGTGCTTGGTGCAGATATCGCGGAGCCGCTTTAGGTAGCCCACCGGGGGCACCAGCACGCCGGTTGACCCGGCCACGGGCTCGACCATGACCGCGGCAATGGTCTCCGCGCCATGCAAAGCCACCAGGTTTTCCAGCACATCGGCCAATTCGGCGCCATGCGGCGGTTCACCCCGGCAATAGCTGTTCTGGGCGGGCAGATGCGTATGCGGCAGGTGGTCCACATAAGGCAGCAACGCGCCGAATTGCTTGCGATTGGGGCCAATGCCGCCTACCGACATGCCGCCAAAGCCCACGCCATGATAGCCGCGTTCGCGCCCGATCAACCGCACACGAGAGCTTTCACCCCGCGCCTTATGATAGGCCAGCGCGATTTTCAGCGCCGTATCAGCGGCTTCGCTGCCTGAATTGGTGAAGAAAACGCGGTCCAGCCCATCGGGTGTCATATCCGCCACGCGCGAAGCGGCTTCAAAGGCAATCGGGTGGCCAAGCTGGAAGGCGGGCGCGAAATCCATGATCGCGGCCTGCTTTTGGATCGCCTCCACAATCTCCCGCCGGCCATGCCCAGCATTGCAGCACCACAGGCCTGAGGTACCGTCCAGAATCTCCCGGCCCTCCGGCGTGTAGTAATGCATGCCCTCAGCGCGGGCGAGCATGCGCGGGCGGTCCTTGAAATACTTATTGTCCGAATAGGGCATCCAGAACGCGTCCAGATTATTCGGGCGCGGCACATTGATCTCGTTCATCGGGGTACCTCCGGGATTTCGATCCATACAAACACCCGCTGGCGCGCGGGGGCAAGCGGGGGGTTGTCTAGCTTTGGCGCAATTCGGGGAAATCCTCTTCCCGATACTCGCCGGCTGACCTGGTGCCGGCGGCGAAGCGCTTTTCCTCAAGCTGGCGCAGCTCCACACGGCGGATCTTGCCGGAAATGGTTTTCGGCAGTTCATGCACTTCCAGGCGCCGCACGCGCTTGAAGGCCGAAAGCCGGTCGCGCAAATGCTGGAAAATGGAAAGCATGGTGGCCGGGTTCGCTACCACACCGGGGGCCAGCGCAATGAATGCCTTGGGCACCGCCATGCGCATGGCATCCGGCGCCGGCACCACAGCGGCTTCCGCCACTGCCTCATGCTCAATCAGCACGCTTTCCAACTCGAAGGGCGAAATCCGGTAGTCGGAGGCTTTGAACACATCATCCGCCCGCCCGACATAGGTCAGGTAGCCATCCTGATCCCGATTGGCGACATCACCGGTGCGATAAAACGCCTCGCCCGCCGGCAGGGTGCCGCCATCATCGGCCTGATAGCCCATCATCAGCCCGGTCGGCGCGGGGTTGAGCGCGATGCAGACCTCCCCTTCCTCAGCCGGCTTGTCATCGGGGTCGAGCAGGACAATCCGATAGCCCGGCAAGGGCTTACCCATGGAGCCTTCCTTCAAAGCCATGCCCGGCGGATTGCCGATCTGCGCCGTGGTTTCCGTCTGGCCGAAGAAGTCGCGGATCGTCAGGCCCCAGGCGTCGCGCACCTGTTCAATGATTTCGGGGTTCAGCGGTTCCCCCGCGCCTGCCACTTCGCGGAGCGACGTGCGGAACGCCTTCATGTCTTCCTGGACAAACATGCGCCAGACCGTGGGCGGGGCACACAGCGTCGTCACGCCATTCGCCGCAATCGCTTCCAGCATGCCGCGCGCATTGAAGCGCGGCTGATTGGCGATGAACACCGCCGCTCCCGCAATCCAGGGCGCGAAAAGGCAGGACCAGGCATGTTTCGCCCAGCCAGGTGATGAGATGTTCAAATGCAGATCGCCCGGCTGCAAGCCGAGTGCGAACATGGTGGAAAGATGCCCCACCGGATAGGATTGATGGCTGTGCAAAACTAGCTTCGGCTTGGCCGTGGTGCCTGACGTAAAGTAAAGCAGCATGGGATCGCGGGCCTTGGTCGGCCCATCCGGCGTGAAGCTGGCTGCGCCCTGATGCAGGCTTTCATAAGCGATCCAGCCCGCCGGTGCTGCGCCAATCGCGATGCGCGTCACACCCGCTTCCATCCCTGCGAATTTCGGCGCATCGGCGGCATTGGCCACCACGAAACGCGCCCGGCCTCGGGTGAAGCGGTCCTTCAAATCATCGCCCGCCAGCAGCGTGGTCGCCGGGATCACCACGGCGCCGAGTTTCATCGCTGCCAGCATCACTTCCCACAGCGGCACGACATTGCCGAGCATGAGCAGAACGCGATCCCCGCGCTTCACGCCAAGTGCGCGGAGCCCATTGGCGACGCGGTTGGAGGCCGCCGAAAGCTCGGCAAAACTGCGCTCCGCCGCGCCATCACCAACAATGCGAAGTGCGGTGCGGGCACCATGCGCACCGGCAGCCAATTCAGCGTCAAACCAATCGAGCGCCCAGTTGAATTGATCCAGCGCCGGCCAGCGGAAATCGCGATAGGCCGTGGCGTAATCGCCACGCTGCGCCAGCAGGAAATCCCGCGCGGCTTTGAATGCGGCTTGGCTCATGCGCTGATGCTCTCCCAACCGCGCAAGGGGCGCGGCAGTTTTTGTTTTCAGGCAAAGGCTAACCCGGTGTCCGGGGGATTTTCAAGCCGGGAGGCGCCACGTGATGGTTCGGGGTATGTGACCAACTCTGCGCTCAGGGCGCGTCCGGTGAACCAATTTGGTCTCACACGCAGTGATAGCGGACACTCCAGCGAGCAACTGAATTCAGTTGACATTTTGGGAAGATTTACTGAAAATTTCGTAAACAGCAAAACTGAGTCGCAATGTCGGGCATTTATGGAACATTTGGTGCCGATACCCTGACTGGCACATCCGGTGCTGAGCAAGTCTACGGCTTTGGCGGCGATGACAGCCTTTCCGGTGGGGCCGGCAACGATGCAATTTATGGTGACACAGGCAACGATACGCTTGATGGCGGCGTAGGTGATGATTCCCTTTACGGTGGCGAAGGGTATAATCTACTGCTTGGCCAATCAGGCAATGACTATCTGTCGATCTATTTCAATGCCGAAAACGCAACATTAGCTGGCGGTGACGGGAATGATTCTTTATACGGCGGAGACAGTAGTGATGACTGCTTTTCAGGGGGTGGTGGCCGGGACTATCTCTCCAGCTACGGGGGCAATGATACCTTTGATGGCGGCGCTGGCAGCGACAGTTTTTGGGGCGGTAATGGCAACGACGTTTATTTCATTGATAGTCTTTTCGATAGCATCTTCGATTCTGGGGGCAATGATACCGCTTATGTTTCTACAAGCTTTGTCGCGCTGCCCAGCTCGATTGAGAACATCGTCTATACGAACGGTGCAGTTCCCTTGCCTTATTGGATTGACGCGCTTTTGCCTGATTACGAAGGGGGTTATCCTCCCGCCATCCTGTTAGGCCCTTCAAGAACATTCGGATATGCCTTTCCAACAACTGCCCCCAGTTATCTCAGTTATACCTACACCAATGGTTTCACGGCATTCTCAAGCGTGCAGATCGCACGCACTCAAGAAACATTGAGATATATCGAGAGTATCATTGACGTCCGGTTTGTGCAGACCACCAATACCGCGGCACCAAATGTTTTTTCTTTCGCCAGCAATACCCAATATGGGTCTGGCGGATACGCCTTTTATCCCTCAACTTCCTTTTATGGTAGCGATGTTTTCCTGAACAATGAAAACTACAACGCCACATTGAGCGATGGAACGTATGGCGCCTTAATCCTTATCCATGAGATGGGCCACGCCCTCGGATTGAGACATCCTTTTGATGAACCAGATGCATATGGCGGCATCGCAGACCCGCCATACCTTCAGGGGGCCGAGGATGATACGGCGTGGTCAGTAATGAGTTACAATGATCACCCGGAGCAATATTATCTGCGCTTTAGTCCACTGGATATCGCGACGCTGCAATACCTTTATGGAGTGAGCGCCACTGCACGTTCCACCAACGATACCTATGCCGTATCCTCGGCGGCGACCAATTTCATCTGGGACGGCGCCGGAATTGACTCCATCAACGCCAGCAGCCTTGGGCAGGGAGCCACCATTTATCTCACGCCAGGTTACTGGGGTTATGTAGGACCAACCCAAGCATCAACCATCACGTCCGTCGGCCAAATCACCGTTAACTTCGGAACTGTCATCGAAAACTTGATTGGGTCGGGGTATTCAGATTCTTTGTACGGAAATGCGTCCGGTAACCAAATCTTGGGCGGCGGAGGTAGTGACCGAATCGAGGGCTGGGGGGGAGACGACCGAATTGAGGGAGGCGATGGGAACGATACACTGCATGGTGGCGCCCTTACTGCGCTTTCAGAAAATGCCGGGGCCGATACACTGGTGGGCGGCGCAGGCAATGACATGCTCGTTGCCGATGGCGGTGGCGACTTGATACAAGGTGGCGCCGGTGATGATGTCATTCTGGTAGGTGGCATGGACCAGGCGGCCATCTTGGCCTTATTTGGTTTGGCAGCATGATGTGATAGATCATTAGATTTGGTATACGATATTCTCCTGACAGTGAACGCATTCGAAGCAGGAACAGAATTCCAAACGCCTATTCCACCTTGATCCCCGTGGCCGCCACCACGCGCTGCCATTGCGGCACATCACTCTCCAACAACGCCGCCAATTCCGCCGGGCCGGTCAGCAGTGGCGTGGTGCCGGCGGCGGCGAAGCGCGTGCGCACATCGGGTAGGTCTCGAATGCTGCCCAAGGTTTCCGCCATGCGCGCAATAATCGCGGGCGGTGTCGCGCGGGGGGCGGCAATGGCGTACCAATTCAGCGCGACATAACCGGGTACGGTTTCATTAATCGCCGGCGTATCGGGCAATGCCGGCAGGCGCCGCGGCCCCGCCACGCCCAGTAATCGCGCACGACCGCCCTGCACATGCGGCAGGGTTTCCACCGTGCTCGCGAAAACCATGTCTATTTCGCCTGCATAAAGCGCCGTCATGGCCGGCGCCGCACCGCGATAGGACACATGGGTCAAATCCAGATTGGCGGCCAGCGCGAAAAGTGCGCCGGATAGATGGTTGGAAGACCCAACACCGCCGCTGCCATAGGTCAGCCGCCCCGGGTCAGCCCGTGCCGCGTCCACTACATCCTGCACGCTCTGATAGGGGGATGCCGCGCGAACCACCATGGCAGTTGGAATATCCGCCACCAGGCTGACGGGTGCCAAAGCCGTGCGCGGGTCAAGCCCCCGATTGGGGTACAGCGCCGGGACCGAGGCCAATGAAGCACTGGTCAGCACGAAGGCTGTACCATCGGGCGGCGATTGCACCACGGTATGAATGCCAATGCTGCCGCCGGCACCTGGGCGGTTTTCGATGATGAAGGGTTGACCCAGCCTTTCCTTCAAATGCTCGGCCAACAATCGGCCCACCATATCAATCGGCCCGCCCGCGCCAAAGGGGATGATGATGCGCACCGGCCGATCCGGCCAGGCAGGCTGCGCCATGGCGCGCGTGATGAATGGCAGGGCAAGCGCGGAACCGAGCAGCACCCGGCGCGAGGCGGTTTTCATGGTGTTTCTTCCTCCGCCCCCATTAAAGGCGGAACCGATGCGCTTGGGAATAAGCGCGATGCGATCAGACGCGCGGCAGATGCGCCGGCATGCGCATGCCAAGGGAAAGCGGCACCGGCCAGACTTCCTCAACCGCGCGTAGCCGCCGAAAGCCTGCCGCCAGATAACCCGGCAGCGCGCGCGGATGATCCGCATTGCAGGTATTCACGGTCAAGGCTGGTAGGCCGATATTCCAGGCGGCATCCACCGCATGGCGCAGAAAGGCGGCACCTAGCCCGGTGCCAATAGCCCAGGGCATCAGCCCGAAATAGGAAAGGTTCACCGTCTGGCCACTGCGATGGTCCAGCTCATAAAACCCAGCCGGTTCGCCATCCCGGAAAAGGACATGCACGCTGACCGAGGGTTGACCGAGCAAACCTGCCAGTTCCGCATCGGACGCAATGCGCCGCATCCACCAGAGCCAAGGCGCCCCGACCGTGTCATAAAGGTAGCGATAGAAGGGCACGGAGCAATGCAGCGCCCTTTCCACGCGAACATCGCCGGGAAAGGCCGGGGCGGGGCTGGCAGGTGGCGCGTCCATACGCAGGAACGACACCTGCACCTTCAAGCGGAGGACGGGTTCAGCTGACATCATGAAATTAGGCAGTAGCAAAGATCGCGCCCCAATGGAAAGGCACCAAAACAGGCGACCACCGCAATCATCCGTTAGCTCATCATCCTCACAACGCGCTCCGCGAAAAAAGCAGAAAATGGGAACCAAGGGTGGCTTGAACGTCACGGATACTCTAATCTAGTCCCCATGTCCGGCTTCATCCTTTCCGTTCTCGATCAATCCTCGGTCGCCTCAGGCCGCAGCCCAGCGGCGGCCGTGCAGGAAACCCTGGCCCTCGCCCGTCATGTGGAGGCTTTGGGCTTCAACCGCTACTGGTGCGCAGAACATCACAATAGCGCATCCCACGCCGGCAGCGCGCCGGAAGTGCTGCTGGCCGCCATTGGCGCGACCACCAGCCGCATTCGCATCGGTTCCGCCGGCATCATGCTGCCGCATTACAGCGCGCTGAAAGTGGCCGAGCAATTCCGGATGCTGGAAGCCATCGCCCCCGGTCGGGTGGATTTGGGCGTGGGCCGCGCGCCAGGGTCTGATGGGCGCACGGCCTTCGCGCTCAACCCCGATGCGGCGCGGGCGGCGGAACGCTTCCCCAATCAAATCATGGAAATTCTTGGCTGGCATGGCGATGGCCTGCCGGAAGGCCACCCCTTCGCCAGCATCATCGCCCAACCTGTCACCACCACGCGCCCGCAAATGTGGGTGCTGGGCAGTTCGGATTACGGTGCGCAGGTCGCTGGCTATTTCGGCCTGCCCTATTGCTTCGCGCATTTCTTTTCCGATGGCGGCGGCAGCGAACAGGTGATTGATGTCTATCGCCAAAGCTTCCAATCCAAGCCCGACCTGCCCGCGCGCGTCACAGCGCCTTATCCTGCCCTTGGCGTATTTTGTCTGGTGGCCGATACGGAAGCCGAGGCGCGGCGCCTGTTCCGTTCCCGCGAGTTATGGCGCCTCAAGCGCGACCGCGGCATGTTCCTGCCGCTGCCGAGTGTCGAGGAAGCCGAAGCCCACCCCTATTCCGATCTGGAATTGGCGCGGCTGGAGCAAATCCGTGCCCAGGCCATGGTGGGCACGCCGGAACAGGTGCGCGCCAAGCTGGAAGCGCTTTCGGCGGCGCATGGCGGCATTTCTGAATTCGCTGTGATCACCCATTGCCATGACGCGGCAGCACGGCAGCGTTCCTATACGCTGTTGGCGGAAGTATTTGGCATGAGTGGCGAAATCACCCCGGCGCTGGCGGCGGAGTAGGGCCTTACACGTCTCGCCGATCAAACTGCGTGATGATGATGGCGCTCTCTCCGCGGGAGCGTGCCTTGCGCAGCCGCCACCAGATGGTGATGGCGCCAATCGCGCCGGCAGCCAGCACAATCGGTAGCAAAACCCCTATGGCGAGCACAGCAAGTGCTGCCAGCAGCAAGCCGCCGGCTGAAAGCGCCACCAGCATCGCAACACCGCCAAGCCGCGAGAGGAATCCCTCAAACCCGCGCGGTGCAGGCGGCGGTGGCGGGTCGCGGAATTCGCCCTCGGGCGTCATGTCAATGATGATGGGCGGGCGTTTTTCGCTCATGAGATGAGACATGGGGTGCAGGCCACCCCCGGGTCAAGCCTCGTTTTGTTACATACGGTGTCGGAAGGCATCCAGCCGGGCATAGATGTCGCCATGTGGCAGGCTGGTCAGGTCGTGATGCTCCTCACCTGTCACCGCCTTGCGGGCAGTGCCCGGCAGATGCGCGATGATGGCCTGTGCCACCGGGGCCGGGGCGATGATGGCGATGCTATCCATTTCCTTGGCCGAGAGTGCCGCGGCCAGATCATGCGCCAGACCTTCCAGGAAATCGCGCCTGGCGTGTTCCTTTGGGCCGTCATCCTTGCCATCGCGTTCCATGGCACTGCGCTGCGTAGCCCCAGCAGCGGCAAAGGCGCGGCCTGGCTTGTCTTCGCCCAATTCAGCATCACGCATCCGCGCTTCGGGCGCGTCCCAGACGCGAAATTGATCATACCCCGAATCCTGCTTGCGCTTCACATAGGCTTGGGCGCGGCTGCCATTGGCCAATAGAAACCAATGCCGGCTTGGATCGGCGTTGCTGGATGTAGTGGGCATCGCGGGGCTCCCTTAAAATCCTGGGAAACTTTTGCCCTGGACCTCGCAGCGCGTCCTTGCGCTTGATCAAGGGGCCGATACGGACGGCAAGGTTGCGGCGGGAATTTTCCTGATGCGAAGATGGGCAGAGGCAATGTGGGCGGCCTTGCGCGCGCGCCCTTACGCCTCTGCCCGCTTGAGGATCCTACGGCCCGAATAGGGCGTAGATATCCGCCAGCGTGACATTTCCTGCCAGGATCACATCATCACCCGCGCCGCCATTAACGTTATTGGCAAGGCCATTACCAACCAGCATGTCATTGCCGGCGCCACCGGTAAGGGTGATGCCGGTAACGCCAGCAGCGATTTGCAGTGCATCCACCTGATCGGGGATGGAGAAGCTGACCGAGGTAATGACGGTATCCGCGCCTCCGCCGGTCAATTCAATAATCTGGTCGGAGGTGTCATTCACAACGTAGAAATCATTGCCGGCGCCGCCGCTCAACGTATCATTACCGGCGCCGGCATTCATGGTATCATTGCCTTCCGCGCCATCGAGTTGATTGTCACCGCTGGACCCCAAGATGCTGTCATGCATCGTGCTGCCGATGGCGGCTTCGAAGTTTAGGATGGTATCGGTAGCGCCGCCTTGATCGGTTGCACGGCCAGCCGCCAGATCAATGGTGACCCCGATGAAGGGAAGCTGGTTCTGGGCCTCATTAAACACATAGACCGACGTATTCGGGCTGAAGCCCAGCGAATAGGAAATGGTATCCTGCCCGCTCGCTGCATCGGCGGAATCCGCACCGGCGCCAAGCCCGATCAGATTAGCCTGATTATCACCGATGACCGTGTCGTTGGAATAACTGACCCAAACGCCCTCAATCCCGCTCAGGCTATCCGTTCCGCCATCACCATCACTTGCCCGGCCAGTCGCAAGATTGACTGAAACACCGGCGGTCGGATTGCCATCATAGGAAATGTTGTCAAGGCCACTCCCGCCGCTGATCGTGTCATTGCCGCCACCGGGAGACAGCCAATCATTGCCCGCTGTCCCGATGATCGTATCGGCATAGTTGCCGAGCATGATCGCGCCACGGATATTGACCAGCTGATCAATACCGCCCAGCCCATCATTCACGCTGCCGGATGCCAGATTGACACTCAGCCCCATGGTCTGGTCCGTGTAATCGGCCACCACAAATTCATTGGCAATACCGACCAGCGTATCATTGCCGCCAGCACCACGCAGGCGGGAGGTTGAGCGGCCCAGTTGAGCAATGCCGGTCAAATGATCCGCAAAATCCTGGCCACTGACATTTTCAATGGAGGTAAGGATATCCGTCCCCCCCCTGCCATCCGAAGCCGTTCCCGTGGTCAGATTGACGGTGACGCCCGAGGTTGCGTCTCCATCAAGATATTCCAACCAATCGATGCTCAGCCCACCGTCAATGCTGTCATTTCCGGCGCGTCCATTGAACCGATTTCCGACATTATCCCCAAGCAGCGTATCGGCGAAATCAGTGCCAGTGACACGCTCAATGCCAATCAGCGTATCCGCCCCACCCCAACCATCTGTAGCGCGTTGTGCGGCAAGATCAACTGACACACCACGGGTGATGGCGCCATTATTGCCCGCCACAACCCAATAACGCACGCGGTCGGCACCCAACCCGCCATCAATCAGGTCGCCACCCATGCCACCATCAAAAATCTCATTGCCCGCGCTGCCAATCAGCGTGTCAGCGGCGGTGCCGGCGTAGATAACCTCGATACCGGTAAAGACATCAGTTCCACCAAACCCATCATTGGCCGTGCCTGTGACCAAGCTTGCGCTGACCGCCACCGATGTCGGCGAAAGGTCAAGGATATCCTCAGTGCCGTTGCCGCCATCAATGCTGTCATTGCCGCCATTGCCGCGGAAGCGCTCATTCGCGTCGCTGCCGACCATGGTGTCATTGCCGGAACCGCCGCGGATATATTCGATGCTTGAAAGCGTATCCGTACCGCCCAACCCGTCATTGGCGCGCCCAGCGGTCAGATTGACGCTGATGGCCTGGGAACTCGCGTTACTGGCGTAATCGGCAATGTCGTAGCCACTCGCGCCGCCATCCATGAAATCATTGCCGCCATTCCCGCGCAATTCATTATCAGCCGCATTACCGATGATCGTGTCATTGCCGGAACCGCCGCGTACAAATTCCATACTGATAATGGTATCCGCGCCGCCCCGGCCATCAATGGCAAATCCGGTCTCCAGATTGACGCTGACGGCCTGGGAAGACCCATTGCCGGAGTAATCCAGCATATCACTTCCGCCGCGCCCATCTATTGAATCACTGCCACCGTTTTCACGGAAGCGGTCGTTGAAGACACTGCCAAGGATCGTATCACCGAAGGAGGACCCACTCACACCCCGCACGCCGATCAGTGAATCAATGCCGCCGCGGCCATCATCCGCAGTGCCCGCGTTGAGATCAACAATGACACCGCGTGTGAAGTTGGTCGACCCGGTGCTGGTATTGTACTCCGCCATCACGGCATTACTGGCGTTATTCACCGCAATGGTGTCAGCCCCGATACTACCAAAGACAAAAAGCAGCGCATTATCCGTGGCGGCGCTATTGATGGTAAAACCATCATTCTCAAAACTACCGTGGATATTTTCAAAATTGACGATGGTGTCATTGCCTTGGCTGGCTGTTCTCACCTCCGCATAATTGCTGCCGGTGCTGCCGCCAATTGCGCTGATGGTGGCTGAAACCGCCTGTGCACTGGTATGGTTGAAACTGATGATATCACCGGTACCTGCACCGGCATCAATCGAATCGCTGCCAGTCCCACCGAAGATGCGGTCACTCCCATCGCCACCCGTAATTGTGTCATTGCCGGACCCACCATCAAGCGTATCCGCACCATTACCGCCAACCAGGGTGTCATTGCCGCTATTGCCCCAAAAGCTTTCGGCACCATTCCCGCCAATGATGGTGTCATTGCCCGCACCACCCCAGACATTTTCAATGCTGATCAGCGTATCCGTGCCGCCCAAGCCATCATTCGCGCGGCCATCCAGCAGATTGACGCTGATGGCTTGGCTGCTGGCATTACCGTTGTATGCAGCAACGTCCGACCCATTCCCGCCATCAATGCTGTCATTGCCGGACCCACCCACAATACTGTCAGCGCCGTTGCCGCCAGACAGCGTGTCAGCGCCCTCATTGCCCAGGATCGAATCAGCGCCTTCCAACCCCAGATAGCTGTCATTGCCTGCAAGCAGGTCAATCACGTCATTGCCAGCAGTGCCAGTCAGCGTATCATTTCCAGTGGTGGGAACAGTCGGGGCGGGCACCAGGCTTTGCGCCGCGATCACCGTAGCCCCGCCATTGGTGAAGGTGATGAAGCCGCCAGAGGGGTCACCACGCACCCAGCCGGTGTCGTCGAAGACAAGCCTGTCAGCACCGCCACCAAATACGCGGAACAAGCCTGTCCCCGAAACACTCAAGGCCCGCGCCGCGGTCAGGTGCAGGGTGTTGCCGCTGCCTACAAGGTCAAACGCTTCAATGCCCGCCATACTGGAAATGTCACTTGCCAATATTTCCTGGCCAAACGCACCCTCCAAAGAAACCGTATCAT
This sequence comes from uncultured Rhodospirillales bacterium, assembly GCA_903927465.1. Lineage (GTDB taxonomy): Bacteria > Pseudomonadota > Alphaproteobacteria > Acetobacterales > Acetobacteraceae > Neoroseomonas. Next base: position 66,714 of record CAIYMY010000032.1, read on the forward strand.
TTCCAGACACATCATCAATGATCACATCACCCGTGGCAGCGGCCATCAGGTAAAGGTCATTGCCGGCGCCCCCCATGAACAGGTCGTCGCCGGCATCACTGAAGATCGTGTCATTACCATCACCGGCATTGATGGTGTCATTGCCTTCCCAACCATCGAGCTCATTGTCGCCGCTGGAGCCCAAGATGCTATCATGCATCGCGCTTCCTTCAGCATCCTCAAAATTCAGGATGGTATCAACAGAACCGCCGTAATCCGTCGCGCGCCCAGCCGCCAGGTCAATCGTTACGCCAGAGAAAATTCGGCCGTTGCCCGATTCATTATAGGTATAAGCCACTGCGCCCGGGCTGGAGCCGAAGCGGTAGGATACCACGTCTCTCCCGCCTGCTGCATCTGCGTAATCCGCACCCGCACCCAGCACAATGCCATTAAACCCACTATCGCCAATCACCGTGTCATTGGAATAGCCGGTCCGAACGGCTTCGATACCGGTGAAGGCATCAATACCGCCATCCCCATCATTCGCCGTGCCGGTGGCAAGATTGACGGAAACGCCCCTTGTCGGGTTGCCATCATAGGAAAGAACATCAAACCCATCGCCGCCAACAATGCTGTCATTGCCGCCCGAAGGGGCCAGCCAATCATCCCCGTTGGACCCGATCAGCGTATCCGCAAAATTGCCGTACATCTGGGCGCCACGGATATTGATGAGCACATCAACCCCGCCCATCCCATCATTCACACTGCCGGATGCCAGATTGACACTCAGCCCCACAGTCTGGGAGCCATAATCCGCAACCACATATTCGCCATCAATACCCACCAGCGTATCGCTGCCCGCATCACCGCGCAGGCGCGATGTGGCCTGGCCATCCTGCCCAACGCCAACCAGATAGTCATTCAATTCGCCGCCATAGACGTTTTCGATGGAGGTGAAGCGATCAACCCCGCCCCGGCCATCAGTCGCTGTCCCGGTGATCAGGTTGACCGAAACACCGGACGTGGCTGCGGTATCAAGATAGTCAATACGGTCAGACCCAAGCCCGCCATCAATGCTGTCATTGCCGACATTGCCGCGGAAGACTTCGGCGAAAACATTGCCAAGCAGCGTGTCATTGCCGCTGCCGGCGCGCACTTGTTCGATGCTGACCAGGGTATCAGCGCCGCCACGGCCATC
>CAIYMY010000033.1 GCA_903927465.1 uncultured Rhodospirillales bacterium
ATACGCAATCGGATGATGGCGTAGGTCAATTTTGCAGGAGGAAACTGACGATGACGAAATGGGACAAATCAAAACTGCCGAGCCGGCACACCACCATGGGGCCGGAGCGCGCGCCGCATCGTTCCTATTACTACGCCATGGGGCTGACGGCAGAAGAAATCGCGCAGCCTTTGGTGGGCGTTGCTTCCTGCTGGAATGAAGCGGCACCTTGCAATATCTCCCTTTCTCGTCAGGCGCAGGCCGCGAAGATTGGGGTGAAGGAAGCCGGTGCGACGCCGCGCGAATTCACCACCATCACGGTGACTGATGGTATTGCGATGGGCCATCAATCCATGAAATCCTCGCTCGCGTCACGCGATACCATCGCGGATTCCATTGAACTGACCATGCGCGGGCATTGCTATGACGCGTTGGTGGGGATTGCTGGCTGCGACAAATCCCTGCCCGGCGTCATGATGTCCATGATCCGCCTGAATGTGCCGTCTGTCTTCATGTATGGCGGGTCCATCATGCCGGGCAAGCATCATGGCCATGATGTGACCGTGCTGGATGTGTTTGAAGCCGTGGGGCAGCACGCTGCCGGCAATATGTCCGATGAAGAATTGGATGAGTTGGAACGCCATGCTTGCCCGGGTGCAGGCGCCTGTGGCGGCCAATTCACCGCCAATACCATGGCGTGCGTTTCGGAAATGATCGGCCTGGCCCTGCCATTTTCCGCCGGCGCCCCTGCGCCAGATTTGGATCGGGATCGTTGGGCGGTGGAATCGGGCAAGGCGGTGGTGGAACTGATCCGCCGCAATATCCGCCCGCGCGATATCGTCACGCTGGATGCGCTGCATAATGCGGCAGCGATTGTGGGCGCCACCGGTGGTTCCACCAATGCTGGCCTGCATTTGCCGGCCATGGCGCATGAGGCGGGTATTCGCTTCACGCTGCAGGATGTGGCGGAAATCATGCGCAAGACCCCGCATATCGCGGATCTGAAGCCCGGCGGAAAATATGTCGCGGCGGATGTGTTCCGTATTGGTGGCGTGCCCGTGATCATCAAGGCGCTGCTGGATGGCGGCTATGTGAAGGGCGATTGCATGACCGTCACGGGCAAGACCCTGGCGGAAAATCATCGTGAGGTGATCATCCCGAAGAATCAGGACGTGGTGCGCCCGACTTCGGACCCGATCAGCCCGATTGGCGGCGTTGTGGCCCTGAAGGGTAATCTGGCCCCGGAAGGCGCGATTGTGAAAATCGCCGGCATGGAAAAGCTGCGCTTCGAAGGCATCGCCCTTTGCTTTGATTGCGAAGAAGATGCCTTCAAGGCCGTTGAAATGCGCGCCTATAAGCCGGGCGATATCATTATCGTTCGCTATGAAGGTCCGAAGGGCGGGCCTGGCATGCGTGAAATGCTCTCCACCACCTCGGCCATCTATGGCCAGGGCATGGGGGATAAGGTGGCGCTGATCACCGATGGGCGTTTTTCGGGTGCCACACGCGGCTTCTGCATTGGCCATGTCGGGCCGGAAGCCGCGGTGGGTGGGCCGATTGCGCTGCTGAAGAATGGCGACAAAATCGTGATCGATGCCGAAAAAGGCACCATCGACATGCTGCTTTCCGATGAGGAAATCGCCAAGCGTCGCGCGGAATGGAAGCCGCGTACGACCGATTATAATTCCGGTGCGCTGTGGAAATATGCGCAGCTTGTGGGCCCGGCCTATCTTGGTGCCGTGACCCATCCGGGTGGGGCGGCGGAAACCCATTGCTACGCGGATCAGTGATCCGCTTTCTGTTCCTTGCCATCTCGCTTTGCGCTGCCAGCCCTCTGGCGGCGCAAGGCTACAATGGCGTTTGGCAGGGAAGGCTGACCTGTGATGCTGTGGAAGGCATCACGCAAGCGCCGCTGGCCGCGCCATTCACGATACGGGTGGAAGGCGCGGTGGCGAAGTATGAACGCCCGGTGCTCTCCGCGTCAGGCGCGCGCACGGGCGCCTGGGAGCGCGGCGAGGGGCGGGTTGGCGCGGATGGCGCGCTGCTGCTGCAAGGCGGGTCTTCCGGGCGCGGCTTTCATTATCGCGCGCGCTATGAAGGCCGGCTTGGCGCGGATGGAGAGGCGCGCTTCACCGGCACCCAGGATTGGATGCTGGATGATCGCGATTTCACCCGGGTCTGTGCGGCTGAAGTGCGGCGCTGATCAAACCCACATCATGAAAATGCCCTGATCCAGCCCAGTGGCTGACATGAAGGCATGGTGACATTCCCTTGATCCCGGATGGATCAAAGGGGGTGTCGGATGCGTCTAATCACCTTACCGCTTTCCATGCTGCTTTTATTGCTGACGCTGGGCGGATGCCTGGCTGGCGGCGGCCATTACAGTCCTTCCTACAGCCATGGTTACGGCGGCTATGGCTATGCGCCCTATGGCGGCCATGCCCACCGGCCCTATAACCACAGCTACCGGGCTTGGGAACCGCCGCGCCATCATCGGCAGCATCGCCATTCTGACAATCGGTCGCCATTTCAACATCGGCCGATCTGGAAGAAATGGTAAGGCCGATCAGCTATCCGCCACCTCCACCATCACCAATTCAGCATCTTCGCTGGCGGTGATGGTGATGGCGGGCTCTGCCCGAATGGCGATCCCGTCGCGCGCGCGCGCTTCCACGCCATTCACCTGCGCCGCACCACGCGCCAGCACCAGATAGGCCGCGCGGCCTTCGGCCAAGGGTTGCGTCAGGCTTTGCCCCTTGGCCAGCGTGGCCGCCATCACCGCGCCATCCACATTGATGCCAAGCGCGCCAGATGACGCATCGGCTGGCCGGCCTGATGCCAAAACCTCAAACCCCGCCTCGCGCTTTTCCTTGGGGAATTGCTTGGCCCCCCAGGAAGGCGGCAGACCGGTGCGGTCCGGCATGATCCAAATCTGAAACAGCGTGGTGACACCAGGTTCCAGATTGAATTCCGAATGCACCACGCCGATACCCGCACTCATTACCTGCACATCGCCGGCTTCGGTGCGGCCTTCATTGCCCATGCTGTCCTTATGGGTAATAGCGCCCTGCCGGACATAGGTGATGATTTCCATGTCCCGATGCGGGTGCGGGTCAAACCCCTTCCCCGGCGCGATTTCATCATCATTCCAAACGCGGAGCCGCCCCCAATTCATGCGCCCGGCATCGCGGTAATGCCCGAAGGAGAAATGGTGATTGGCATTGAGCCAACCAAAATTGGCCTTGCCCAGGCTTTCGAAGGAACGGAGTTCGATCATGGGTTCTTCCGAATATCCGTCAGAACATTTCCGAGCCAAGTCTGTCCACTTGGCTTGAAAATGCTCACCTGCACATCAGCACGGGAATTTCCGCATTCTCCAGCACATGGCGCGTCACACCGCCCAGGATCAATTGCCGCAGGCGCGAATGGCTATAGGCGCCCATGGAAAGCATATCGGCGCCGAAATCACGCACCGCGCCCAAAAGCGCAGCGCCCACATCGCGGGTTTGCGGCTTGAAGGGCATCAATTCCGCTGCAATGCCATGCCAGCGGAGATAAGCCTGAATGCCTTCCGCCTTTGGCCCACGCCGTTGATATTCATCGGCATAGAGAATCTGCACCGCCTTGGCCTGATGCAACCAAGGCAGCGCTGCCGCCACGGCTGCCGCGCTTTCCGCCGTGCCATTCCAGGCCACACATATCCGCGTGCCAATCACCGCGGGCGGGGTGCGGGGCGCAATCAATACGGGCCGGCCAGAATCGAACAGGATGGCATGCAGCGCATCGCTGCTGGAGACATCCTCCCCCGATTCCGGATGCGGCACCACGGCCAGATCATAAAGGCGCGATTGCTGCGCGACGATATCTTCCTCACGCCCCACCATGGATTCGAAGGATAGCGTGGGGCCATCGGTTCTCGCGGCAGTGTCTGGATTATCGGCCAGCGTCACATCGCCAAGATTGGCGGTGAATCTCTGGAACAGGTTTTTCACGCGATCCGCCCTTTCCCCGCTTTCGCGTTCGGTGGCGGCCATCATTTCCTCGATCATGGCGCCGGAAAGCCCTTCCCCAGCCAGCGGCGCAACATCCCGCGCATCCACGCGCACATGCAGGCAATGCACATGGGCACCCCAGATGCGGGCTGCGATCAGCGCAGTACCCAGCGCGGATTCACCCGCAGCGGTGCCGGTCAGCGGCAACAATAGACGGCGATAGGCCATGGCCATGCCTCCTCAGTGTTTTGATCTTGTTTTACGTCGTCCCAGATATGGGTCGGATTAGCGCATATTTCAGCCCGCCACGCCAAGGGCCTTCCGCGCCGCCGCCAGCGCATCGCCCGCCGCATCCAAACGGTGCCAGTCAATCGGCCCCGGGTCGGCCTGCGCGGCGCGTTCCAATATGACGATGGTCGCGTCAGAGGCATCACCGCGCCGTGCCAGGATGCGAGATTTCAAGACTTCCATTGGCGCTTCAAGCCAAAAACCCTGAAAGGGCACGCCAACACGTACCGCGATTTCCGCAGCATGGCGACGGTGGCGCGGGTCCAAAAACATCGCATCCAGCGCCACAGCATGGCCCTGGCGCAGCGCGGCCTCGGCAATCATGAATAATTCTTCATGTGTGGCGTTGCTCACGGCCTCGGTATAGGCCGCGGGCGGCAGGGGCTCTTCCGGCGCCAGGCCAAAGCGCCGTTTGCGGAGCTCGTCAGATCTCAGCAGCAAGGCGCCCGGGGCAGGGCCAAGCGCGGGGGCCAGGCTGCGCGCCAGGGTGGATTTACCCGTGCCTTGCAGCCCGCCCATCGCAATCAGCCGTGCTGGTGGCGGCGCCAGGTAATCCGCAGCGGCACGGAGCAGCGGCACACCATCCCGCCCGCGTGCTGCCTCAACATGCGCGCGCACCAGGGCGCGGAGCGCAAGCCAGAACGGCAAAAACCCAAGCACCCCATAATCACCCGACCGCGCCAAATAACGGTTGAGTACGCGATTCGCCGCCGCGCGCCCCGCCTGCTGGTCCAGATCCATCAGCAGGAAGGCCAAATCATAGCCGGTATCAATCCGCGCCAAAGCCTCATCGAATTCAAGCGCGTCGAAAGGTGTGGGCTTGCCCTGCCACAGGCAGAGATTTCCCAAATGGAGATCGCCATGGCAGCGCCGGATCCGCCCTTCGGCAGCGCGGGCGGCCAACAGGGGGGCGCTGCGCACCAGCGCTGCCTGAAACTGCGCGGCAAGCGGGGCGATGGCGGCCTCCGGCAAGCCTGCCGCGCGGGCGGCGCGCAGATTGCCGACCAGCACTTCCGCCATGGCGGCCGGGGCGTCCAATCCCGCGACTGGCGGCGCCGCTTGATGCAGCGCGAAAACCCTATCTCCCAAGGCATCCAGAAGTTCTTGCGTCAACGCGCCCCGCGCTGCCACTGCGTCCAGGAAATCCCCGGCCGGGATCGGTGCCATGCGGAGGACCCATTCCACCACAGCGCCATCGCCGCCTTCCTGCAAGCCGCCATCCGGGGCGCGGGTGATCGCCACCACATCGCGGTAAATCCCAGGCGCGGCGGGCTGGTTCAGTTCCAATTCCCGCTGGCAGAAATGCGCCCGCGCTTCCAAGGTGCTGAAATCCAGAAACCCCAGGGCGACCGCCTTCTTCATCTTCCAGGCGGTGTCCCGCCCGACGAAAACTGCCGAGATATGGGTCTCAATCGGCGCGGCGCCGGCCAAACCGGCAAGGAAGGCCGCAACCTCCGCCTGGGCGGGGGGAATGCGGCCCGAAGCCTTCACGGATAGAGCGCCTCAAGCCGCCAGCCCGCGCCATCGCTGTGAAAGACGCGGCGTTCATGCAGGCGAAAGGGCATGTCCCGCCAGAATTCAATCCGCGCCGGCAGCACGCGAAAGCCGGACCAGAAGGGCGGGCGCGGGATCTCGCCGACCGCATATTTCAGCCCGTATTCGGCGACCGCCTTTTCCAAAGCGAAGCGGCTTTCCAGCGGGCGGGATTGTTTGGACGCCCAGGCGCCGAGCCGAGACGTCCGCGCACGGGAGGCGTAATAGGCATCCGCCTCGGCTTCGGTCACCGCTTCTACCTTGCCTTCCACACGAATACTGCGTTGCAGGGTTTTCCAGTGAAAACAGAGCGCGGCGAATGGATTGGCGGCCAATTCACCGCCCTTGCGGCTATCCAGATTGGTGTAGAAAACAAAACCCCGCGCATCCACGCCCTTCAGCAGCACCATGCGCGCGGAAGGTCGGCCATCCGGCGTGGCGGTCGCCAGGCACACGGCATTTGGGTCATTGATCTCCCCCTTGGTGGCTTCCGCCATCCAGTCTTGAAATAGGGCGTAGGGGTCTTCGGTGGTGGTCACGGTGCCGTCCATGGGGTTCTCCTTGTCATGTCCTGTATCGGGACGCTTTGCGAAAGGGCAAGGCCCTTGCCCGGCATCCGGCGCCATGGCAGACCGCGCAGATACCTTTAGCCGGATGGTCCCTCTACCAATGAACGACGCGGAACCAGCACCCAGCATCCCCAAAGGCACCCTGATGGCCGGTAAGCGCGGCCTGATCATGGGCGTTGCGAATGACCGGTCCATCGCTTGGGGCATTGCGCAGGCGATCGCCGCCCAGGGGGGCGAGGTTGCCTTCACCTATCAGGGTGAGGCGCTTGAAAAGCGCGTGCGCCCCTTGGCGGAAAGCCTGGGATCGAGCCTTGTTGTGCCCTGCGATGTGGCCGATGACGCCGATATGGATGCCGCCTTTGGCGCGGTAGAACAAGCATGGGGCGGGATAGACTTTCTGGTGCATGCCATTGGCTTTGCCGATAAGCAGTATCTGCGCGGGCGTTATCTGGACACGCCACGCGATGCCTTTCTGCAGGCGATGGATATTTCCTGTTATTCCTTCGTGGCCGTAGGCCGCCGCGCTGCCGCGCTGATGAAGCCGGGTGGGGCGCAGCTGACACTTTCCTATCTCGGCGCCGAAAGGGTCACGCCGCATTACAATGTGATGGGTGTCGCCAAGGCAGCTTTGGAAGCCAGCGTGCGCTACATGGCGACCGATTTGGGGGAAGCCGGCATTCGCGTGAATGCCATCAGCGCCGGCCCCATCAAGACCCTGGCCGCGAGTGGCATCGGCGATTTCCGTTATATCCTGAAATGGAACCAGTATAATTCACCACTCAGGCGCAATGTGACGATTGAAGAAGTGGGCGGTGCGGGCTTGTATTTGCTGTCTGATTTATCCTCAGGCGTGACGGGCGAAGTGCATCATGTGGATAGCGGTTATCATGTTGTGGGGATGAAGAACCCTGACGCGCCGGATATTTCCACGGTTTGATCGTTTGAACGTAAAGCGCGGCCCGAAAGCTCGGACCGCGCTTTTTTGATGCCGCCAATTAGGCCGCTTGCAGGCGCTGGATCAGTGATTGCGTGGCGCCGCGCAACTGCACCGCCTCATCAGCAAGTGACTTGGTCGCATTGTTGATGGTGCCAATCGCCTTGCCGGTATCCTCGGTCATGATGGAAACGCGACCGATAGAGCCTTCCAGCGCCCCCCGAAGAAGCGACGGAACGCAGGCTTGAAATGCCGAAGAAGGCGGCATCGTATAAAATTTCTTTAAAGCGGCAGAGATTATGTCAAGCGCCTGATTGAAAAATGCGCGTTCTTCCTCACGGCCTGTTCAGCAATTTCGCCTAAGATGATCGGATAGTCATTGATCATTCTGCTGTGGAAAACCCAATGTCCTCCATCACCCAAGCGCCCTCCCACAAACGCTCTCTCTTGGGGCTTGGCCTCGTCGCCGGGCTAACGGCCATGGGCACGGCTGGCATCATGTATGGCCTGCCGCAAACCCTGCCGCCGCCACCCGCCGATCCGCGCCTGCCCTTGTTGGCGCGCAGCCTGGATATTGCCGAAGGCGCAACAATGCTTTCCGGCGCTGTGCCGCCCATGTTGCTGGCGCGATCCGATGTGGAATTGGCCGCAGCAGGGCGCCGGGCGCGCCAAGCAGAAGATCGCTTGAATGCCTTGCTGCGCGGCAATGCGCAGATTTCGGCCTCCGTCCAGACCGCGAGCACCGGCCTTGCCACGGCGCTTCGCCAGCTTGGCGCAGCACTCGAAGCCGAACAGCAGGCGCGGCAGGAAGCAGAACGCCAAATCGCAGCACTTGGCGCTGCGCATCGTGTGTTTCGCGCGGCCTTGCTGCCCGCCATTGCAGAAGTGGGCCAGGAAATCAGCCGCGCCATGAATCCGCCGCCCGCAGCGCGCGGCCAGGCACCCAGGCCGCGCGGCTTGCTCGCCAATAATGAAATCCCACGCCAGGCGGCGCTGCTCCGCGCGCGCGGCGCGGCGGAAGAACTTTTCAGTATCACCAATCGCGCTGGCGCTATCCGTGATGATGCCACGCACCAGGCGCTGGTCACGGCGCAGAATACTGCCCTTGCCACGCTCCGTTCCGCCATCGGCGCGCTTGGTGATGCGCCGCGCTATCAGCCGCTAAGCGAAGCCGCCGCCGCCTTGCAGCGCGCACATGAAGCGCTGGAGGCACCTTCCGCCCGCAGGGCGCGCGAAGTGGCTTCTGGCCAGGATGTCGCCGCTGCCGCCGCGCGGCTTTCTGAAGCGGGTACGCGTTTCCAATCCAGCATTGGCCCGGTGCTCGCCACCGCCGCCGAGGAAGCCAAGCGCGCCCGCCCCGCCCAGCCGCAGCACCTGCCGGCGCAGAGCCTGCCCATGGCGCTCGGGGCGCTTGCCCTGGCTTTGGCCGCGCTCACTGCCTTCGTCACACGCCGCCGCGGCGCCCCCGTCGTTTCGGAAAAGCGTCCCGATAGCGGCGTACTCGCGACACTCCGCGCCGACCTGACCAGCGCCAATGCGGCGCGGGACGACGCCCAGGCCGAACTCCTGCGCCTCAAATCCGACTATGCGGCGCTGCGGGCGGAGGCCAGCCGCGTGCTGGAAGCGGAAATCACGCCCCGCCTGCAAAGCCTGGCGCAGGAGGCAAAGACCAGCCGCGAAACGCTCGCCACGCTCAGCGAAGCACAGATGACCGCGCAACAGGCCACCACCGGCATCGGCGCCAGCGCCGAACGCGCGCGGGAAGAAACGGGCAAGGTCGCGGCGGCGGCGGAGGAACTTACCTCCACCGTCGCGGCGGTTTCCGAACAAATCCGCCACTCGGCGACCATCGCCGCCCAGGCGGTGAGCGATGCGGGCCGCACCGATATCATTGTGCAGGGCCTAACCGGGGCGGCGGAGAAGATCGGCGATGTGGTGAAGCTGATCACCGCCATTGCCGGCCAGACCAATCTTCTGGCGCTGAACGCCACCATTGAAGCAGCCCGCGCGGGTGATGCGGGCAAGGGCTTCGCCGTGGTGGCTTCCGAAGTGAAGGCGCTGGCGACCCAAACCGCCAAGGCGACCGAGGAGATTTCGCGCCAGGTGCAGGCAATCCGCAGTACTTCGACCGAAGCGGTGGCGGCGATCCAGGGCATCGCCCAGGTTGTGCAACGCATTGATACCATCGCCGCCGAAGCCGCAGAGGCGATTGAACAGCAAGGCGCGGCGACGCGGGAAATCGCCCAGGGCATCGCCGCGGCAGCCGAGGGCACCACGGCAGTCGCGGGCGCGGTGGCGAAGGTGCAGGGCGGCATGGAAGCCGCTGGCGCGCCTGTCACAGCGCTTGGCGATCAGGCCGATGCCATGGCGCGGCAAAGCGCGGGGCTGGAGCAGGAAGTGGTGTCCTTGGCGGCGCGGCTACGGGCGGCCTGAGACCTCATTCGGTCTCAAGCGATTATAGATCGGGCGCAGCAGAAATGGCGTCAGGAAAAGCGGGAATTGGCCAAGCGCGAAGAACAGTAAAATACGCTCATCCGTTGCCGCCGGCAGCACCGCCAAAAATAGCGCCATATTGCGATTGCCGCCGAGCAAGCCTGCCGTCAGCGCCAGCTTCTTGCCGGTGGGCGCAAAGACCAAACCGGTTGCGGCATTCAGGCCAAAATTGGCGGCAAAAGCCAAGGCCAGGCCGCCCATCACCCAGGCAGGGTCTGAGGTGATTTTCGCCAGCATGCCATCCATCACACCAAAGCCGAAAATCACCACTAGCCACACCACGGACCCATCCAAGGCCCCGGCATAGCGTTGCAGCCGCGCGGGACCCAAAACCCGGCGCAGCGCCACCGCAATCAGCAAGGGCAGCCCGACCACCAGCATCAGCCGGCCCATGAGCGCGGACAGCGAAATGGCCAAATCTATGCCCATCAGCCCCAGCGCCAAGGGTGGCGCGGTGAAGGGCACGATCAGGGTGGTGATAATGGCGACCACCAAGGAAATTTCCCCATCAAGCCCCACCATGCGCGCAAATGCCGGGGAGGATGTGGCGGCGCAGCCCATGGCGCTGATCACCAACCCCGCGACCAAAGGCCCATCAAAGCCAAACCCGCGCAGCACCAGAAACAGCAGAATGGGGCAGACCAGCATCATCCAGGCGACCAGCACCGCCACCAGCACGGGCCGGCGCAAATACGCCACCACCTGCGCCAAATCCACGCGCAGCAGCACAATGGTCATCAGCGTCGCGACCGAAAAGGTGACCACATCGCGAAACAGCGCGGCCAAGGGCGGGATGAAAAGCCCCGCGAAAATGCCAAGCGCCAACAGCGGCCCGCCTCGGCGGGCGGACCATTCCAGAAAGCCCAGGGCCATCAGCTTGGGCGTTTGCGTGTTATCATGCCCACAGCATTCCAATTCGGGACGCGCGACACAAGCTATGCTTTGATGATGAACGGAGCCCCTTGACCATGCTGGCCCATGAACCGCTGATCCGGCTGGCCGCCTTTCTGGGGGTGCTTTGCGCCATGCTGGTGCTGGAACGCGCCTTTCCGCGTCGGGCGCAGCGGCTTTCCTGGCGGCGCTGGCCGGCGAATTTCGGGCTGGTGGTGCTGTCTTCCCTGCTGGTGCGGCTGCTGGCGCCCGCTGCCGCGATGGGTGCGGCGCTTTATGCGGAAAGCCAGGGGTTTGGGCTGCTGCGTTGGCTGGGGCTCAATGGATTTTTCGCAGGCGTTTTCGCTGTGCTGCTGCTGGATCTGCTGATCTATTTCCAGCATCGCGTCTTTCATGCCGTGCCGGTGCTGTGGCGCTTGCATCGCGTGCATCACGCTGACCCGGAATTGGATGCTTCTTCGGGGTTGCGCTTTCACCCGGTGGAAATCCTGCTGTCCATGGCGATCAAGATGGCGGCGGTGGTGGCGCTTGGTGCGCCGGCAGAGGCAGTTTTGGTCTTTGAAGTGCTGCTGAATGCGACAAGCCTGTTCAACCACGCCAATCTGGCACTACCCGCTTGGCTGGATGGTGCGCTGCGCCTGGTGCTGGTGACGCCCGATATGCACCGCGTGCATCATTCCGAAGTGCGTGAGGAAACCGATAGCGATTTCGGCTTTTGCCTTTCCTGCTGGGATAGGTTGTTCGGCAC
>CAIYMY010000034.1 GCA_903927465.1 uncultured Rhodospirillales bacterium
GCCGCTTCTGGCAGGATCTTCCCTGGCCAGAATTCCGCACCCTGCCGGCCAATACCGTTGCGGTATTGCCAGTAGGTGCCATTGAACAGCATGGGCCGCATCTGCCGGTGGCGGTGGATACCGCGATTAATCAGGGCATTGTCGCGCGCACGCTGAAGGTGATCCCGGATGATCTGCCCGTGCTGGTGTTGCCCACGCAAGCCGTGGCGCTTTCGGTTGAACATTTGCGCTATCCTGGCACCATCACCACTAGTGCTGAGACGCTGATCGCGCTGATCTGCGATATTGGCGCATCGGTCGCGCGCGCTGGCGTGAAGCGCTTGGTATTTTTGAATAGCCATGGCGGCAATGTCTCGGCGCTTGATATCGCGGCGCGGCGGTTGCGCATTCAGCATGGGCTTTTCGTGGTGAATGCCATGTGGGCGCGGATGGGAAAGCCGGAGGCGTTGCGCGATCCGGTGGAAGCACGCTTTGGCATTCATGCCGGGCGTGATGAAACCGCGGTGATGCTGGCGCTGCGGCCTGATCTGGTACGGATGGATAAGGCGCGGAATTTCGTCAGCCGCTGGCAGACGGTATCCGCCGATACGCCAAGCATGGCGCCGGATGCGGGCGCGCCGCCGGCCTGGCAGGCGCAGGATCTTGGGCCGGCGGGTGCGGTGGGCAATGCTGCCGCCGCGACGGCTGAGATTGGGGAAGCGCTGCTAGATCACGCCGCGCAACGCATGGCAGCACTTTGGCAGCAGGTTGCCGGCATGGATATTTCCATGTGGCTCGATGGAGAACCCAATCCCGATGCCTGATATTGATGCCTTCACCGCCGAATTGGCCGGGGTTGAACAATCCACCGATGCCGCATTGTTGCGCCAGAAAAGCAGAGACTTCTATTGGTATAGCCCCATCCTGAAGCGCCAATTGGATGGCAAGCGCGCAGATATCTGGCTACGCCCGCAGAACGAAGATGAAGTGATGCGCATCCTGAACGCTGCGCGCCGCCATGGCGTGCCTATTACGGTGCGCGGTGGGGCGACAGGTAACTACGGGCAATGCGTGCCACTGAATGCCGGCGCGGTATTGGATACCACGGCGATGACAGCACCCATCGCGCTGAAGGATGGTGTGCTGGAAGCCGAAGCCGGTGCGCGCATGATTGATCTGGACCTTTGGGCGCGCGAACGCGGTTGGGAATTGCGGCTTTGGCCCAGCACCAAGCGCACCGCGACCATTGCTGGTTTTGTCGCTGGTGGCGGAGCGGGCGTTGGCGGCATCAGCCACGGCACCATGCGCGAACGCGGCAATTTGCTCGGTGTGCGTGTGGCGACACTGCAAGACCCGCCCGCGCTGCTTGATCTGGAAGGTGATGACGCCAATCCAGTCAATCGCACCTATGGCACCACGGGGGTGATTACGCGCGTACGCCTGCCGCTGACGCCGGCGCAGGATTGGCGCGATATTGCGGTGGTGTTTTCGGATTTCGCGGCTGCGGGGCGTTTTGCGCTGGCGCTCGCTTTCGCTGATGGCATTCCCAAGAAAATGTGCGCCGTGTTTGATGCGCGCCTGCCGCCTTTCTTCCGTGCCATTGCTGATGTGGTGCCGGCGGATCACGCGCTGGCTTTGGTGATGGTGGCACCTTCTGGCTTGGTTGCGCTGCGCGATATGGCGCGGGAACATGGCGGGCGGATTGTCGCGGATCAGGATACGGTGGCTGCGGAACGCGATCCGGAAGCGACACCCTTCTATGAATATTGCTGGAACCACACCACGCTGCAGGTGCTGAAGCGCGATCGTGGCGTGACCTATCTGCAATGCCGTTTTCCCTTTGAAGGCACTTTGGAATCGGTCGAAAAAGTGCGCGCTACCTTCCCGGATGAGGTTTGGATGCACACGGAATGCGTGCGCTTTGGCGGCCGCACCACCATGACCGCCCTCCCTGTCATTCGCTGGAAGGATGATGCGCGGCTTGCTGAAATTATGGCGGGTTTTGAAGCGGCGGGCGCGGGCATTGCCAATCCGCATGTCTTCACCATTGAAGAAGGCTCCGGCTATCGCCGCGTGCCGGGCGATCAGCTTGGCTTCAAGCGCCGCGTTGACCCGCTGGGGCTGTTCAATCCCGGCAAGATGAAAAGCTTCGATGAACCAGAAAGTGACGCCGCATGACGCATGATGTTGCTGGCCTGATGGCCGCGCTGCCCGATATTCGCTGGGTGACGGATGCCGCGCTGGTGCGCCAACGCAGCCGCGATTTCTTCTGGTATAGCCCCGTGCTGAAGCGCCAATTGAATGGCGTGAGCGCGGATGTAGTGGCCGAAGCGCGCGATGAAGCTGATGTGGTGCGTATTCTGGCGGCCTGCCACGCGCGGCGCATTCCAGTGACGCCACGCGGGGCCGGCACCGGCAATTACGGCCAGGCCATGCCGCTGCAGGGTGGCGTGGTGTTGGATGTCTCCGCGCTGGATAAGCTGCTTTGGGCCAAGCCCGGCATCATGCGGGCGCAAGCCGGCGCCAAGCTGATTGTGCTGGATGAACAAACGCGCCAGCA
>CAIYMY010000035.1 GCA_903927465.1 uncultured Rhodospirillales bacterium
GGTTGCTTCGCGCAAGGCAAGCCAGGATTCCAGCGGAAATTTCGAATCAATCGCAATCGGCCCGGGTGGGTTTGGCAGATGGATCAGGCAATCCGCGCGCTTACCATTCGAAAGTGTTGCTTGCAGCGTAAAGGCATCAGACGGCAGCCGATCCGCGATGATCTGTTCCATTTGGCTTTCGCCAAAGGCACCACGCGCCTGCTTATTGCCCAAAATACCGGTCAGCGTATTCACCTGGGAACCCAGCGCTTCAATATTGCTGCGCGCGGCATCAATCACCGCAAGCCTTTCCTTGATTTCGCTTGAAGTCACGCCCAGGCTGGTGGTCATGCGTTCGGTTTGACTGTTGAGTGCCGCAGAAAGCGTTTCATTCTGGCTTTTTATCGCTTCCGTCAATGTGCGTTCAGATTGCGCCAGCCTATCCGCCACCGCGGCTTCCTGTGCGGCGATGCGCCCGATTTGTTCCTGCACGGCGCCATTCAGCACGCGGGTTTGGTCCATCACCACGCTATTGACGCGATCAGCGATATCACCTTCCAGGGAAGCGACGCGCTCAGCCTGGCGTTCCTGCGCGGCAGCCAAAGCGGAAAGCTGCCCGAGCACCATGCCGGCGAGTGGATCAGGCGCCGGGCGGCGCAGTGTCAGCACCAGCGCAATGACCAGCGCTGCCAATAGAATGGCGAGCGGCAGAACCGCATCGGGTGGAAGCCAGCTAGGTAAGGTCCAATTCTGCATGCGATCAGTATATCAGCTTCAATGCCTGAAATGCCGCATGCCAGTGAAAACCATCGCAAGCCCTGCCTTATCTGCGGCTTCAATCACCTCATTATCGCGGATCGAGCCACCTGGCTGAATAATCGCGGTAGCACCAGCGGAGGCTGCGATTTCCAGCCCATCGGCAAAGGGGAAAAACGCATCGGATGCCACCACGGAACCCTTGGCCAAAGGTTCCGTCAGCCCTGCCGCCTTCGCCGCAGCCTCACTTTTCCAGGCGGCGATGCGGCTGCTTTCCGCACGGTTCATCTGCCCCGCGCCAATGCCTACCGTGGCCAGGCCCTTGGCATAGACAATGGCGTTGGATTTCACATGCTTGCAGACACGAAAGGCGAAAAGCAGGTCAGCCATTTCAGAAGCTGTCGGTGCGCGCTTGGTCACGCATTTGAGCGTGGCTTCCGTCACGCGCCCGGCATCGCGCGATTGCGCCAGAAAGCCGCCGGCCACGGAACGGAACATCACTCCCGGTGCGGCAGGATCAGGCAGGCCGCCCGTCAGCAGCAGCCTAAGGTTCTTCTTTTTGGCAAAAACGGCGAGTGCCGCTTCATCCGCATCCGGTGCAATCACCACTTCAGTGAAAATCGCGGTGATACGTTCCGCCGCTGCCGCATCCAGCCTGCGATTGGCCGCGACAATGCCGCCGAAAGCCGAGACTGGATCGCACAACAACGCGCGATCCCAAGCGCTGGCCAAATCGTTGGCCACCGCGATACCGCAAGGATTGGCGTGCTTCACAATCACAATCGCCGGATCAGCGAATTCGGCCAGCGCTTCAAACGCTGCATCGGTATCGTTCAGGTTGTTGTAGGAAAGCTCCTTGCCCTGAAGCTGCCGCGCAGTTGCAATGCCGGGGCGCGCGCTGCCATCCAAATAAAACGCCGCTGATTGATGAGGGTTTTCGCCATAGCGGAGCGTTTGGCGCAGTGAACCCGTGAAGCTCAAACGCTCAGGAAAAGCCTGCCCTTCCTGCCCTGCGAACCAGCCGGAAATCGCGGCGTCATAGGCAGCCGTGCGCGCATAGGCCGCCGCCGCCAAGCGCCGGCGCGTGGCAATGCGGGTGCCGCCGGCTTCCGTGATTTCCGCCTGTACCTCGGCAAAATGCGCGGGTTCCGTCAGCACCGCGACATGGGCGTGATTCTTGGCGGCACTGCGGATCATTGCTGGGCCGCCGATATCTATGTTTTCGATGCACTCATCGAAAGCGGCACCCTTCGCGACTGTTGCCTCGAACGGGTAGAGATTCACTGCCACCAGATCAATCGGCGCAATGCCATGCGCTGCCATTTGCGCCAGATGCTCTGCCAGATCGCGCCGGCCCAGAATGCCGCCATGCACCTGCGGCACCAGAGTCTTCACGCGCCCATCCAGAATTTCCGGAAAGCCAGTATGGTCCGACACATCCTTCACGGGCACGCGCGCATCGCGCAGCGCCTTGGCAGTGCCGCCGGTGGACAAGATCTCCACCCCGCGCGCCGCCAGGAAACGGCCAAATTCAATCAGCCCGGTTTTGTCGGAAACGGAAAGCAGCGCGCGGCGCGGCGCGATCACATCAGTCATGGCAGGAATCCGTGCAAGCAATGCCCCGCGCCATACGCCCGGCGGCAGAGGGGAGCAACCCTGGCAAGGCTAATCAACGGGAAGGAAGATGAATACCACCGCGCCCAACAGGCAAAGCGCGGCGGCGGCGAAATTCCAGCGTAAAGGCTCCCCCAGCCACATCACGGAAAACACGGCAAAGACCGCGAGTGTGATCACTTCCTGCATGATCTTGAGCTGCTGACCGGTAAAGGCCCCATAGCCAATCCGGTTCGCCGGCACCGCCAGGCAATATTCAAAAAACGCGATGCCCCAGGAAATCAGCACCGCGAGCCAGATCGGCCAGGCAGGCTGCTTCAAATGCCCATACCAGGCGAAAGTCATCAGGATATTGCTGCCCAGCAGTAGCAGGGGCGTTAGCAGGAAGGGGCTGGTCATGTGGCGGCCTCTCCAGGTTTGGGCGGCAGGCGGCGCAGCAGCCAAAGCATGATGGCCATGGCGGGCAACGCGGCGAAGGTGGTCAGCACAAAAAACCAAGGCCAGCCAAGGCCTTCCGCGAGCACGCCGGATGTCGCCCCCAAAGTGCGCAAGGGCACCGCCGCCAGCGATGACAGCAGCGCATATTGCGTGGCGGTGAAGCTCCGGCTGGTCAGCATGCCAAGGTAGGAAAGAAACGCCGCATCCGCGAGGCCATCGGTGAAATTCTCCACCCCCACCTGCGCAAACAACATGCAGATATCATGCCCCGCAAAGGCAAGCGCAACATACATGAGGTTGGAGAGCATTTGCGTGATCCCGGTCAAGATCAAAGCGCGCCCAGTGCCAAGTTTCGCCACCAGCCAACCGCCCGCAAGCGCGCCAGCAAGCGTCGCGACAAGTCCAAAGACAGAAGAAACACTCGCCACTTCCAGGCGCGTAAAGCCAAGCTGGCGATAAAAGGGCGCGGTCATGATGCCCGCCAAAGCCTCGCCCAGCTTGAACAGAGCGATGAAGGCCAGGATCGCGAACCAATAGCGCCTGCGCATGAAATCCGCGAAGGGATCAATCACCGCATAGCGCAGCCGCGCCGCCCAGCCTTGCGGCGCAGCACCCCCCTGGCGCGCAGGTTCGGCGGCAAAAAGCACAGCAATAACGCCAAGCCCGACCATCGCCGCGCATCCAGCGAAAGCAAAAGCCCAGCCGGCGAACTCCACCATGGCCAAGGCACCCGCGGTCGCTGCCAGCAATGCGCCACGATAGCCCCAAACATAGCAGGCCAGGCCATAGCCCTGATCCGCTTCCTCCAGGCTTTCGATACGGAAAGCGTCAATCACAATATCCTGGCTGGCGGACAGGAACGCGACCACCACCGCCACCGCCACCGTCATGCTCACATCCAGCGCAGGGTTGGTCTGGCCAAGCGCGATAATGGCGCCGATCAGCGGGATTTGGATGGAAAGCAGCCAGCCGCGCCGGCGCCCAAGCGCGCGGAAGAAGGGCGGCGGGCTATGGTCTATCAGCGGCGACCATAGGAATTTCAGCGAATAGGAAAGCCCAATCAGCGCCGTGAAGCCGATGGCGGCGAGTGAAAGGTTCGATTCCGCCAGCCATTGCCTGAGCGTGAAGGCGGAAAGCGGCAGCGGCACGCCCGCGGCAAAACCAAGCGCCAGCAGCACAAGGAAGCGCTTGTCGCGCCAACGGGGAAGCGAATCGGCCATGGTCTGAAACTGACAGAAGCGGCGCTGGCCTGCCACTACCCATGACTTGCCCGCACGGCAAAGGCCAGCGCAATATCCCCTAAACGAATGCGGGAGGCAGCGGCATGAATACCATCGCCAAGGCGAAGGGTCTTTTAGTGGAACCCGGCAAAACCTGGGATGCGATAGCGGCGGAGCCCATGACGCTGGGCAGCGTTTTCACCGGCTATGTGCTGCCCTTGGCGGCGATTCCATCCATTGCCAGCGCCATTGGCGCTTTCCTCGGCGGGAACCTGCCCAACTTCGCCGAACTGGCGATCAGCTACGTCATTGCGGTGGTGAGTGTGCTCATCATGGGCAAGATCATGCCGCCCTTGGCCGCGCGCTTTGGTGCCGCGCCGGATGCCAATGCAGGGATGAAGCTGGCCGCCTTTGCACCCACCGGCGCCTGGGTGGGCGGGTTGGCGTTGATTGTGCCTTCGATTGGTGGGCTGCTCGCGTTGGCGGGGGCGCTTTACACGCTTTACCTATTTTATGATGGCGCGCAGCGGCTATTTCCGGTGGAACCGGTGAAGGCGCGGATGCTGGGCTTTTCCGCCGTTTTGGCCTCCATTCTGTTGAATATGCTCATCGGCTTAGGGGTGGGTATGCTGATCGCCTGATCTCGCGCCCTTCCCGGCACGCTTAGGCTCCCCCATATCTGAGCCTAGAAGTCAGGGATTTGGGCCATGCTTGTGACAGTTTTTGGCGGCGGCGGCTTTATCGGCCGCCACATCGTGCAGCGGCTGGCGGCGGCGGGCCATAGCATTCGGATTGCGGGGCGCGACACCGAACGCGCCGCGCGACTTTGCACCATGGGCGGCGTGGGGCAGATCACCCCTATTGCGGCCTCGATCACCGATGAGGCTTCGTCAGCGCGGGCGGTGGTGGGGGCGGATATCGTCATCAACCTGGTCGGCATTCTGTTCGAAGGCCGCGCGGGGGATTTCCAGCGCATCCAGGCCGAAGGGGCCGGACGGGTCGCGCGACTGGCCGCTGCTGCCGGGGCCAAGCAATTCCTGCATCTTTCCGCGATCGGCGCCGATGCTGGAAGCCCGAGCCTTTACGCGCAAACCAAGGCGGCAGGGGAAGCGGCAGTGCTGGCCGCCTTCCCCAGCGCCATCATCCTGCGCCCTTCCGTGGTGTTCGGGCCGGATGATCAATTCTTCAACCGCTTCGCCGGGCTTGCCGCCATGCTGCCCTTCATGCCGGTAGTGGCGGGCGAAACGCGCTTTCAGCCGGTTTATGTGGGCGATGTGGCGGATGCCGCGATGGCGGCACTCGCGGACCCGGCGGCGGCGGGCAAGGTTTTCGAACTGGGTGGCCCACGCGCGATGAGCATGCGCCAAGTGCTACGCTACATCCTGGATGTCACGGGCCGGCGCCGGCCGATGATCGCCCTGCCTGAGGGGTTCGTGCGCCTGCAAGCCCGCCTTGGGGAGCTGCTGCCCACGCCGCCGCTCACGCGCGATCAGCTGATTCTTCTGGGCAAGGATAATGTGGTTTCCCCCAATGCTTTTGGATTTCAAGCACTTGGCATCGAACCCAAGGCGGTGGAGGCGATTGTGCCGGCCTATCTGGCGCGGTTTCGCGTGGGTGGGCAGCGGGTAGCGACAGAATAAAGTCCGACTCGGTCGTATTTTTGGGATGATATAGGTCGGAAAGAAGGCATGAGGTAGAGCTCACCTATATTTAGGTCACTATTTCTGTCCTTATAGCGCAAAAAAGACTCGCATTGGGGATTGGCTTTGGTTATGGGGCGGTTCTGGGTTCAACCGCGACCAAGGACTCCCCCCGATGGCCGAGAAAATGCTGCAATTCGTCCGCCTGGCGCAGCACCAGCCGGATAAGCGGGAAGCGACCGACCGCCGCGCCGATTGGGCCGAGGTCTATCGCCCCTTCGTGGCGGAAGCGGCGACTGAGCAGGCGTCTCGTTGCTCCCAATGCGGCGTGCCCTTTTGCCAGGTGCATTGCCCGCTGAATAACAACATCCCGGATTGGCTGAAGCTGACCGCCGAGGGGCGGCTTGAAGAAGCCTATGAGGTTGCCTCGGCCACCAACAACTTCCCGGAGATTTGCGGCCGCGTCTGCCCGCAGGATCGGCTTTGCGAAGGCAATTGCGTCATCGAAAAGGGTTTTGAGGCGGTCACCATTGGCGCCGTCGAAAAATACATCACCGATACGGCGTGGGAGAATGGCTGGGTGAAGCCGCCGAAGCCCGTGCGCGAAAGACCAGAGAGCATCGGCATTATCGGCGCCGGCCCCGCGGGCATGGCGGCGGCGGAAAGGCTGCGCGTTTTGGGCTTTCAGGTGACGATTTATGATCGGCATGACCGCGCCGGCGGGCTGATGATTTACGGCATTCCGAATTTCAAGCTGGAAAAGGATGTGGTGGTGCGCCGCTGGCACCAATATGCCGAAGGCGGCATTGCATTCCGGCTGAATAGCGCGGTAGGGCGCGATATCTCCTTGGCGGAGTTGCGCCGCAAACATGCCGCGGTGCTGATTGCGACCGGTGTCTATAGGGCACGCGATATTGCTGTGCCCGGCGCTGATCTACCCGGCGTGGTGGCCGCGCTGGATTATCTGATTGCGTCCAACCGCAAGGGCCTGGGTGATGCCGTGCCAGAATTCGACTCCGGCGCGCTAAATGCCGAAGGCCGGCATGTGGTGGTGATTGGCGGTGGCGATACCGCGATGGATTGCGTGCGCACCGCAACGCGCCAGGGCGCGGCTTCCGTCACCTGTCTTTATCGTCGTGACAAGGCGAATATGCCGGGTTCAATGCGGGAAGTGTATAATGCCGAAGAGGAAGGCGTGCGCTTTGAATGGCTCGCCGCGCCAGAAGCATTTGAAGGCAAGGCGAAGGTTGAAGGCGTGCGCGCCCTGCGGATGCATCTTGGTCTGGCGGATGCGACAGGGCGCCAGCAGGTGGAACCGATCGCGAGCAGTGATTTCACCCTGAAGGCTGATCTGGTGATCAAGGCGCTTGGCTTTGATCCGGAAGATTTGCCGATGATGTTTGAAGAAGCCGCACTTTCCGTCACGCGCTGGGGCACGCTGAAGGTGGATCATCGCAGCATGATGACCGCGCTGCCGGGCGTTTTCGCTGCCGGCGATATCGTGCGCGGCGCGTCCCTTGTTGTGTGGGGCATTCGCGATGGGCGCGATGTGGCGGAACAGATCGCGGCATTTGTTGAGAAAGGGAGCACGGCGCTGGCCGTGGCAGCGGAATGATGCGTCATTTGATCCTGGCTTTACTGTTGTTGGCTGCGCCTGCGGCCGCTCAACAATCGACTATGCCGGAAGAAAAACTGGTTGCTGCGCGTGAATTGGTAGCGGCCATGCGGGCGGAATCGCAAATTTTGTCAACGATTGACGCCATGCGCGGCTACTTGGTGCAGTCCTTCGTCACTGCGGCGCCACAGCTTGGGGAGGCAAGAGTACGTGATCTGGTGGATGAGTTCATCATGCCAGAGTTTCGCGCTGGTGCGGGAGAATTTCCCGAGCTTTTCGCCGGACTTTACGCCCAACGTTTATCTCCCGAAGAGATGCGAGAATTGGCACGTTTCTACCGATCGCCAATCGGGCAACGCCTGCTTGCAATCACACCGGAAATCACCGCTGCCATCATGCCCCTCGCGGCCGCATGGGGGCAGCGTGTTGTCCAGCAGGCGCTGACAAAACACCGTGACGCTCTCCGTCAACGCGGCCTGCCGCTTTAGGCTGAAGGATCAAAGCCATGTCGAATGACGAAGCGTTTGTGACGGGATATCAGGCTGCCGCAGCGCGCCTCGCTGCCGAAGCGCATCTTGATCTGACAGAACATGATGCCTGCGGTGTTGGCTTGGTGGCCGCACTGGATGGCAAGCCGCGGCGCGAAGTAGTGCAGGCCGGCATTGATGCTTTGCGTGCCGTTTGGCATCGTGGTGCCGTGGATGCCGATGGCAAAACCGGCGATGGGGCCGGCATTCATATCGAAATCCCGCAGGATTTCTTCGCCGCCGTGGTGGAACGTGGCGGCGATAGGCTCCGCCCCGGGCGTATCGCAGTGGGGCAGGTGTTTTTGCCGAAATCCGATCTGGGCGCGCAGGAACGCTGCCGGCAGATTGTGGAAACCGAAATTCTCAATGCCGGCTATGCGATTTATGGCTGGCGGCAAGTGCCGATCAATGTCGCCTGCATCGGCGAAAAGGCCAATGCGACCCGGCCCGAGATCGAACAAATCCTGATCCATGACCCAGAACAGCGCGACATCGCGACCATCGAACGCGATATGTATGTCATCCGTCGGCGGATCGAAAAGCAGGCCATCGCGGCGCAGATTGCGGAGCTTTATCTTTGTTCCCTGTCCGCCCGATCCATCATCTATAAAGGCATGTTCCTGGCGGAAGCGCTGACAGAATTCTATCCGGACCTATTGGATGAACGTTTCGTCAGCCGCTTCGCCATTTACCATCAGCGCTATTCTACCAATACCTTCCCCACCTGGCGGCTCGCTCAGCCCTTCCGCACGCTGGCGCATAATGGCGAAATCAATACGCTGCATGGAAATGTGAATTGGATGAAGTCGCACGAGACGCGGCTATCGCATCCGTTGCTTGATCCTTTCATGGATGATTTGAAGCCCGTGGTGCAGGCGGGTGGTTCTGATACCGCGACACTCGATAACGTGTTTGAATTGCTGGTGCGCGCCGGGCGAGACGCGCCCATGGCCAAGGCGCTGCTGATACCCGAAAGCCTTGGCAATAACGCCACCATGCCGCAGGCGCATCGTGACCTGGTTCTTTACTGCAACGCTGTCATGGAACCCTGGGATGGCCCGGCAGCGATTTGCGCAACAGATGGGCGCTGGGTGGTGGCGGGGCTGGACCGCAATGGACTGCGCCCGCTGCGCTATAGCGTCACCGCGGATGGGCTGCTGATTGTGGGATCTGAGACCGGCATGGTGAAGCTGGCCGAAGACCGCATCATCCAAAAGGGCCGTGTTGGTCCCGGCCAATCCATCGGCGTTGATCTGGATGAGGGTCGGTTTTTCGAAGACACGGCGCTGAAGGATCTGATTTCTGCCCGCAAGCCCTTCGGCCAATGGACCGAACGCACCACGCGCATTGATGAAATTGTAAAAGCCGAAGCCGATGAACGCGCCAATCTGACCGGCGAGGATTTGCGGCGCCGCCAGCTTTCCGTCGGCTATACCTTGGAAGAATTGGAATCCATCCTGCACCCCATGGTGGAAGACGCCAATGAGGCTGTGGGGTCCATGGGTGATGATACACCTATCGCCGTGCTGTCTGAACAATATCGCGGCCTGCATCATTATTTCCGCCAGGCCTTCAGCCAGGTGACTAATCCACCGATTGACAGCCTGCGTGAGACGCGGGTGATGACGCTGAAGACGCGGCTTGGCAATCTTGGGAACATCCTTGATGAGGACCCGACGCAGTGTGACATGCTGATGCTGGATAGCCCTGTGCTGTCCAATGCCGAATTCGATGCCATGCGCGCCTATATGGGCACAACGGCCTGCGTGGTGGATTGCACCTTTCCTGTTACAGAAGGTGAGGCAGGGCCGCGCCGACACATTGAACGCATCCGCCGCGAAGCCGAAGAAGGCGTGCGGTCTGGCTGCGCCCATGTGATCCTGACGGATGAAGCGCAATGCGCCGAACGCGCCGTGATCCCCATGATTCTTTCGGTGGGCGCGGTGCAGACGCATCTGGTGAAGAACGGGCTGCGTACCTTCACATCACTGAATGTCCGCGTCGCGGAAAGCCTTGATGTGCATTACGTCGCGGTGCTGATTGGTGCGGGTGCGACCACGGTCAATGCCTATCTGGCGCAGGAAAGCATTGCGGATCGCCATCGGCGCGGCTTGTTCGGTGCCATGTCTCTGCGGGAAGCGGTGGGGCGCTACAAGAAGGCGGTGGATAAGGGCCTGCTGAAGGTCATGTCCAAGATGGGAATTGGCGTTTTGTCTTCCTATCGTGGCGGCATGAATTTCGAAGCCATCGGGCTTTCCCGCGCGCTGGTGGCGGAGTTTTTCCCAGGTACGCCCTCCCGCATTTCCGGGATCGGGCTTTCCGGCATTGCGCGGCGCGTGCTGGCCTTACACGCCAAGGCTTGGGCGGAAGGCGCGGTGACGCTGCCGATTGGCGGGCTTTACAAGCTTCGTCGGCGTGGTGAGGCGCATGCCTTTGACGGTACACTGATCCACACACTGCAAAGTGCGGTGGAGACGGAAAGCTACCAGACCTTCAAGCGCTATTCCGATGCGGTGCGGCGCCTGCCACCCGTGGCGCTGCGCGATTTGCTTGATTTCCGGCTGGAAGGCCGCACGCCGATTGCGCTGGAAGAAGTGGAAAGCATCACGGAAATACGTAAGCGCCTGCTGGCACCAGGCATTTCGCTTGGCGCGCTGAGCCCCGAAGCGCATGAAACGCTGTCCATTGCCATGAACCGCATTGGTGCACGCAGCGATTCCGGCGAAGGCGGTGAAGACCCTGCCCGCGCCAAGCCGCGCGCCAATGGCGATAACGCCAATTCCGCGATCAAGCAGATCGCCTCTGGCCGCTTTGGTGTGACAGCGGAATACCTCAATAATTGCCGAGAGATCGAAATCAAGGTCGCGCAGGGGGCGAAGCCTGGTGAGGGTGGGCAATTGCCCGGCTTTAAAGTCACAGGGCTGATTGCCAAGCTCCGCCATTCCACACCGGGCGTCATGCTGATCAGCCCACCGCCGCATCATGACATCTATTCAATCGAAGATCTGGCGCAGTTGATCTATGATCTGAAGCAGATCAATCCAGATGCGACGGTGTGTGTGAAGCTTGTCAGCCGTTCGGGCATTGGCACCATTGCTGCCGGCGTCGCGAAGGCAAAAGCCGATGCGATTCTGATTTCCGGCCATTCCGGGGGCACCGGCGCTTCGCCGCAGTCTTCCATCAAGTATGCTGGCCTGCCTTGGGAAATGGGGCTGTCTGAAACCCATCAGGTACTTTTGCTCAATCGCTTGCGGCATCGCGTGAAGCTGCGCACCGATGGCGGCATCAAGACCGGGCGCGATGTAGTGATTGCGGCCATGTTGGGCGCCGAGGAATTTGGGATTGGCACGGCATCCTTGGTAGCCATGGGCTGCATCATGGTGCGGCAATGTCATTCCAATACCTGCCCTGTTGGCGTCTGCACGCAGGACGAGGCGTTGCGCGCCAAATTTGCCGGCAGCCCAGAGAAGGTGATCAATCTCTTCTCCTTCGTCGCCGAAGAGGTGCGTGAAATTCTGGCAAGCCTTGGCATGCGCAAGCTGACTGATGTGATCGGACGCACCGATCTGCTGCAACAAGTCAGCCGCGGGTCTGAGGATTTGGATGACCTCGACCTCAATCCGCTTTTGGTGCAGGCGGATGCCGGCCCGCATGCATCCTACTGCACGCTGGAAGGCCGTAATGAAGTGCCGGAGACCTTGGATGCGGAAATGATCCGCGATGCGGATGCGCTATTCCGCCACGGCGAGAAGATGCAGCTGCAATACAATATCCGCAACACGCATCGCGCCATTGGCACCAAGGTGTCTTCCCGCATCGTTCGGCAATTCGGCATGACAGGGCTGCAAGCCGGGCATTTGACCGTTCGGCTGCGCGGCAGTGCCGGCCAATCGCTTGGCGCCTTCGGTGTGCGGGGCTTGAAGCTGGAAGTTTTTGGCGACGCCAATGATTATGTCGGCAAGGGGCTATCAGGTGCTTCCATTGTGGTCCGCCCCGCGCCCTCATCCAGCCTGATCTGGAATGAAAATACCATCATCGGCAATACCGTGCTTTACGGCGCCACGGCTGGGGAGCTTTTCGCCGCCGGCCAGGCGGGTGAGCGTTTCGCCGTGCGCAATTCCGGCGCCACTGCTGTTGTGGAAGGCTGCGGCGCCAATGGCTGTGAGTATATGACCGGTGGCACGGTGGTGATATTGGGCGCGGTTGGCGATAATTTCGGCGCAGGTTTCACCGGTGGCCAGGCCTTCATCTATGATGCGGATGGCACGTTTGAAAAGCGCATCAATCCGGAAACCTTGCTCTGGTCGCGCCTCGCGCATCCGCATTGGGAAGAAGCGCTCCGTGATCTGATCGCGCGCCATGTCGCGGAAACCGGCAGCCGCTTTGCCGCACGCCTATTGAATGAATGGGCGACGGAACGCCGGCGCTTTTGGCATGTGGTGCCGAAGGAATATGCGAAATATCTCCCGGTGCCGATGAGCGAAGTGCAGGCGATTGCGGCGGAGTAAGGCTTCTCAACAACCCTCGCTGAACTGAAAGGAAACTGAAATGTCAATCGAACAGATGGCCCATTACCAAAGCAAGCTGGCTTATGAGATGGATTCCTGGGACCTTCATGTTGCAATCAGCAATGGTGAACCCTTCGTGGTCGTGGATGGCCGATCCGAAGCCGCCTTTGCGCAGGAACATATCCCCGGCGCGATCAACCTGCCGCATCGGGGCATTTCAACGCTCAGCACCGAAGCCCTGGACAAGTCAAAAACCTACATCTGCTATTGCGATGGCATTGGGTGCAACGGGTCAACCAAAACCGCGCTCAAATTGCTGACCCTTGGCTTCAAGGTGCGTGAATTGATCGGCGGCTTGGATTGGTGGAAGCGCGACGGCTACCAGACTGCGGGCTCAGATGGCCGTGCCGGCACCCCGGTTGGCTGTGGCTGCTGAGCGCCATTCTTTAGAGCGTGTTGCGTTCACATGGGTTCACGCAACCCGCTCTAGATCGTTGTTTTTCGAGCATCTTCACACGTTCAGATGATTCCATCTGAACGTGATCTGCTTTAGCGCCCACAGCCTCAGCGCTGCTCCGCCCGCCAGCGCGCCCAGGGCGCAATATCAGGCAGGCGCTGCGGCGCTGCCGCAGGGCCTGAAAAACGCAGCCCAATTTCGGGCGCCTCAGGCACCGGTGGGCGCAGGGCGAAGCCAAGGTCCAGCACTTGGCGCGGTAAATCCATTGATCCGGTGATGCGGGCAGAAACCCCACCCTCCCCCACCAGATTCACCTCCTGCAATGAAAGCCGCCCGGCGGCGATTTGCCAGCCACCTTCCAGCCGCTCCACAGCCGTTGCGCCACCGAAAAGGGCGAGGCGCAGTGCAGCCTCTGCTGCCACAGGATCCGCAAGCCCCGCCGCAGCATAGGCATCCCGCAGCGCCACCCCGGCCACCACACCATCAGAAAGCAAAAACCGCCCCGACCCTTCCAGGGAAGAAAGCAGCGCCGATGGCGCATGGCCCGATCCCGCCAGCCGGCCGGCTAGCGCAATCCTGCCCGCGGCAAGGTCAAGCGGTAGGTCAAAGATCGGGTGCGCAAGCGTCGCGCCGGCAATCTCGAAATCGCCTTCCAAGCGCGGGGGCTGGGCGGTGATGTCCAAAACGCCGCGCCCTTCCATCTGCCCACCGGCAAGGGCGGCGCGGAAGGACGCAAGCTGCAGCCGGCCCCCTTCAAGCGTCACCTCCGCTTGGGCGTTCTCCACCGCCGGCAGCCCCGAAACTGCGATGCGCGTGGCGCTGAGGCTGAGCGCACCGTCCAGCGCCGCCAAAAAAGCCAAGGGCAGCGGTTCCTGATCTGTCAGATCAAGCGTCGGCAAGGCCAGGTTTTCGGCTGCAATGCGTAGCGCCAGCTTGGGCCTTGCATCGTTCAACTCCAGCCGCGCTTCCCCCTCAAGCCGCGCCTCAGCCGCAACAAGCGCGAAGAAGGGCAGCGTGAAGACGCTGCCTTCCGCAGCGATGCGCGCAATGAAGGAAGCCGAGCCCTCACCCATCCAGCCCGGCTCCTCTCGGCCAAGCGAAAGCGCGAAAAGCCGCGCCGCGCTGGGGTGGCGGAAGGTCAGGCTTCCCTCGCCGCGCGCCTTTGGCAGATCTAACACGCCACTGGCGTCAAGCCGTGCATCCTCAAGCGCGATATCGGCGGTGACGGCGAGCGCTTCGGCCGTGCCATTACCCCGAAGGCGGAGCGAAACTGGCAGCGCCGCCAGCCCGGCGGGCAGGTTAAGCGCTTCGCTCAGCAGCGGCGGAAGGGCGCTCGCCATGGGGGCAGCGATTTCAAGCGCTGCATCTGCAAGGCTTGGCGCGGCGCCAAGCTTGACGCTGCCCGAAGCCGTTATGCTGGCCCTGCCCTGGCGTGCCGAGAAGCGTTGCAGCGAAAGCCGGCCCGCATCCAGCGTGGCTTCCAGCGCCACGCCATCCAAACCCTGCCCCTGCCATTCCACCTTGCCCGCCGTCAGGCGCAGATTGGCGTCAAAGCCTTGCAGCGCTTCGCTGGCTTCCTGCCAGGACAGGCTTTCAGACAACACCCCATCCAACGACAGCGCATCAATGGAAAGCCCCAGCCCAAGCGCGGGCCGCGCGCCCAGCCGCAATGCGCCCGCCCCCGCGTAGCGCCCGCCATCCAGCAGCAGGGAAAATTCTGGCGCTTCGATAAGGTTGGGTTCCAGCACCAATCGCCCGCGGCCTTCAAAACGGCGCAGCCTTGAGGGGTCCGGCGCCGCCACCGCAAAGCCAAAGGCAGTAAGGCTATCGCGCAGGCTGGGGCCGGCGATGCTCAGCGCCAATTCCAGCCTTTCGCCAAGCGTGGCGCCGCGCGCTTCAAACTCTGCCTCACCGGGCAAAAGCGCTGCGATATCCGTCAGTGTCATGCGCGCACCGTCGCGGGCAATGCCGGCCTTGAAGCGGCGCAATTCATGCCCCTGCCAGCGTGCGGCTTCGGCAGCAATGTCGACAACGACAGGGAAGGGCCAATCGCGCGCGCCACGCATGGCGGCGATCCAGGGGTCCAGATCCAGCCGATTCATGGTGATGGCCAGATCCATCTTCGCTTCAGGTGCCAACTGGATTTCCGCCGCGGCCCGGCCGGCGCCGCCATCAAATTCCACGGCCAGGTCTGGTGCAATGATCCGGTCTTCACTGGCGCGCATGCGTCCGGAGATTCGGAAGGGAAGCGCGGGTGCCGGCAGAAAGGCCGAAAGATAAGCGCCGGAAGCTTCAAGCCGCCCCTCATAGCCACCTTCGGCCAGCAAAGCGCCGCGCGTGACCAGCGCCGCCCCCTGGCCATTCAGGCGCAATTCCAGCGTGCCGATGCCATCATAGCCAGGCCGCCCCAGAACAGCCTGGAAGCGCGCCTCGGCACCTGCGCGGGTGAAGCTGCCCTCGAGGCGCACAGCATCCAGTGGCCCGGGGGCAACCAGGCGCGCGGTGACATTTTCAAAGGCTACTTCGCCAAGCGTCACGCGGCTGGCTTCGATGCGCGCGGCGAAATCGGAAAGCCAGGGCGGCGGGCGCCAAGCGCCAGCAGCTGGCAGCGGCCAGGGCAGGCGAATATCAGCGCCGACCAGCACCAGATCGCGCGCTTCAAGCCGCCCCAACAGCAGGGGCGCCAGGCCAAGCCTCAGACGCAGCGTTCGCGCCTTTACGCCAAGCCCGCCTTCATCCTGCCCCAGATGCACCTCATCCGCTTCGATCATGGGCTGCGGCAGCAACACAACGCGGAGCGGTCCCTGCAAAGCGACCGGCCTGCCGAGCCGTTCAGAGGCGAGTGCGGCCAGCCGATTGCGCTGCCCTTCCCAGGAAATCAGGCGCGGCCCGACCCACACCGCCGCCAAGGCGATCCCGACCAGAAGAAGTGCGAAAAGGCTGCGGCGCGATTTCAGCTTGCGCTCCCCCAACCACCGCCGCCGGGCGTTTCAATGCCGAGCACTTCTCCAGCGGCGAGATGCGCAGAATCGCTGCCCTTCAGCCATTGAATGCTACCATCGGCGCGTTCCACCCATTGCCGGCCAGCAGCGCCATCGGCACCGCCTTGCAGCCCATGCGGCGGCACGTTGCGGCGTGACGCCACAATCACCGCTTCCATCGGATGCAGAAAGCGAATGCGCCGGCGTGATCCATCACCACCATGCCAGCGTCCGGCCCCGCCTGAACCTCGACGGATGGAAAATTCCTCAAGTCGCACGGGATAACGCAGTTCCAGGATTTCTGGGTCGGTCATGCGCGTATTGGTCATGTGGGTTTGCACGGGACCCGCGCCATTGAAGCCAGGCCCGGCGCCAATGCCGCCGCAGATGGTTTCATAATATTGGTAGCGCGCATCGCCGAAAAGCAGGTTGTTCATGGTGGCCTGGGCCGAAGCGCAGGCACCAAGGGCGGCGAGCAGCGCATTACAGGTCATTTGGCTGACCTCGGTATTGCCGGCCACCACCGCGGCGCCGGGGCGCGGCGACAGGAAAGTTCCTTCCGGGATCACGATTTCCAAAGGCTTCAGGCAGCCATCATTGAGCGGAATATCCTCACCCACCAGGCAGCGGAAGCAATAAAGCACCACGGCGCGGCAGACTGCGGATGGCGCGTTGAAATTGCTTGGGCGTTGCGGACCTGTGCCGGTGAAATCAATCACGGCCTTGCGCGCGGCGCGGTCAACACGAATGGCGACTTTCAGCGGTGCGCCATCATCAATGCTCGTTTCAAAATGGCCATCAGGGAGTTTTTCCAATACGCGGCGCACGCTTTCTTCGGCATTATCCATGACGTGCCGCATATAGGCGCTGACAGTGGCAAGCCCGTAATCAACAACGGCACGGCTTAATTCCTGCACGCCTTTTTCATTGGCAGCAATTTGCGCCTTGATGTCAGCGACATTCACATCCGGACTGCGCGCGGGATAGCGCGCGCCGGCCAGCAGGGCATGAAATTCCGCTTCCCGGAAATGCCCACCATCCACCAGCAGGAAATCATCAATCACCACGCCTTCTTCTTCCAGCGTACGAGACAGCGGCGGTGTGGAACCAGGCGTGAGGCCGCCAATATCAGCGTGATGCCCGCGTGAGCCGACAAAGAACAGGATGTCTTTCCCCGCCGCATCAAAAACCGGCGTGATGACGGTGACATCCGGCAAATGCGTGCCGCCATTATAGGGGTTGTTCAGCGCCACCACATCGCCAGGCTTGAGCGTCGCACCCCGCGTGCGGATGACGGTGCGCACACTTTCCCCCATGGCGCCCAGATGCACCGGCACGTGCGGGGCGTTGGCAATCAGCGCGCCAGTGGCATCGAAAATGGCGCAGGAAAAATCCAGTCGTTCCTTGATATTCACTGAAAGACTAGTGTTTTGCAGCACTGCGCCTGTCTGTTCAGCGATGCTCATGAACAGGTTATTGAAGAGTTCGAGCATTACCGGATCGGGCCGCGCCGCATCGGCGGCACTGCCTGTACGCACGCGCGCGGCGATGCGGCGCAGCACCAGGTGATTGCGCGCGGTGACTTCCGCTTCCCAGCCCGGTTCCACCACGGTGGTGGCATTGGCTTCGCGCAGCAGCGCAGGCCCTGCGATGCGATCCCCGGCGCGGAGCATTTCACGATCCTGCACCGGCGCGGCATGCTCAGCGCCCTGGGTGAATAGCGTGATGTTATCAACCGCCACGGGCGCTTGGCCCGCCATGCGCGCGGGCAGCGCAGCTTCGCGCACTTCCTCACCGGGCGCGGTGACTTCCGCGATACAGGCTTCCACAATCACTTGGCGTTCCGGCGTGGCAAAGCCAAAGCGCCGGCGATGCGCTTCGGTGAATTCCGCCAGCACTTCCTGATGCGCACCGAAAGCGACGGGCAGGAAAGTATCGGTGCCGGCATAGCGCAGATGCAGCCGCCGCGCCGCTTGCAAGCGCGCGGGATCGGCACCTTGGCGCGCCAGTTCCCCCCGCCCCGCCGCAACCAGCACATCCAGCCGCGTCGTCAGATCGCTGATGCCATCAGCGGTGAAGGGCGCTTCCACTGCGGCTTCACGGATCACGGCTTGATCAGCCAGCCCCATACCATAAGCGGAAAGCACGCCCGCGAAGGGATGGATGAACACCGTTTCCATGCCCAATTCATCAGCGACGAGGCAGGCATGCTGCCCGCCCGCACCGCCGAAGCATTGCAAGGCGAAGCGAGTCGCATCATGGCCTTTCTGGATAGAAACTTGCTTGATGGCATTGGCCATATTGGCAACCGCGACACGCAAGAACCCTTCCGCCACTGCGCGCGGATCGGGCGCGGGCTTGCCTTGCGCCTTGCCGATTTCAGCCGCCAGGACCGCGAATTTCTGCGCGACAATCGCCGCATCCAAAGGCTGATCGCCATTGGGGCCGAAAATCGCCGGGAAGTGATGCGGCTGGATCTTGCCCACCATGACATTCGCATCCGTCACCGTGAGCGGCCCACCGCGCCGATAACAGGCCGGCCCAGGCACCGCGCCGGCAGAATCCGGGCCCACACGGAAACGCGCACCATCAAAATGCAGAATGGAACCGCCACCCGCCGCCACGGTATTGATCGCCATCATCGGCGCACGCATGCGCACGCCAGCGACTTCGGTTTCAAAAGCACGCTCAAACGCGCCAGCGTAAAGCGCGACATCGGTGGAAGTGCCGCCCATGTCAAAACCGATGATGCGTTCAAACCCGCCCATCGCCGCGGTACGCGCCGCGCCTACAATGCCGCCAGCAGGGCCAGAGAGAATCGCATCCTTGCCCTGAAAATGCCCGGCTTCGGTCAAACCGCCGCTTGATTGCATGAAGTAAAGCCGGACCCCCGGCAATTCAGCCGCCACCTGATCCACATAGCGGCGCAGAATGGGCGAGAGATACGCATCAACAACAGTTGTATCCCCGCGCGGCACAATGCGCGGCAGCGGGCTTGCGCGGTGGCTGAGCGAGATTTGTGTGAAACCAACTTCCCGCGCAATCGCACCAAGCCGTTCTTCATGCACGGGATAAGCCCAGGCATGCATCATCAGAATGGCAACGGCGCGCAGGCCTTCCTGATAGGCAGCGCGCAAAGCATCCCGCGCCCCGGCCTCATCCAAGGCTTCCAATTCCATGCCATCCACCGCGACACGCCCGCCGATTTCAACGGCGCGTTCATGCAGCAATTCCGGCAGGCGCACATCAAGATCGAACAAGCGGGGCCGCGCCTGATTGCCGATACGCAGCAGATCAGCAAAGCCACGATTGACCAGCAGCAAAACGCGCTCACCCTTGCGTTCCAGAAGCGCATTGGTGGCGACCGTGGTGCCCATTTTCACCGCCTCGATCAGCCCGGGCTGAATCGGCGCACCGGCGGCAAGGCCCAGGCATTGGCGAATGCCGGCCACCGCTGCGTCCTTGTAGCGTTCAGGGTTTTCGGAGAGCAGCTTTAGCGTGGAAAGCCGCCCGGCCGGATCGCGCGCGACGATATCGGTGAAGGTGCCGCCACGATCAATCCAGAATTGCCAAGCCGACATGCAAAACCCTTTGGCGGAATGAGAAACAGGCCGATGGCTCTAAAGCATTATGACGCCAAGTGAAATCCGCTCACAGCCCCGCATCCGCGGGCACCAGCACCTGCCCCGCCTCATTCACCCGCGCTGCCACGGCTTCCAAAGCCTCCCCATAGCAGGGGCCGGAGACGCATTCGCCCGATTCGATCTCAAACCGCGCGCCATGGGCGGAACAGAGAATGTGCTGGCGCTTGGCATCCAGAAAGCGATCCGGCACGGGGTCCAAAGGCAGGCCGATATGCGGGCAGGAATTCACATAAACCCAAACCACGCCGCCGCGACGGACAGCGAATAACCCCATGAAGGCGCCCGGCGCGGCCGGGAAGCCCTTGGACCCGCCATCGGGAATATCCCCAAGCGCACAAAGCGCGCGTTCTGGCTTGCTCATTTGCCGGCCCAGCCGCCCATGCGGGCAATCACCGCCCAATGCTCGGGTGCAATCGGCATCACGGAAAGCCTGGATTGGCGGATCAGCGCTACCTCAGCCAGTGCGGGCTCGGCCTTGATGGCAGCCAGGCCCACGGGCTTTGGTATGGGCCCCACCGCGCGCATATCCACGCAAACCCAGGGTGAGCCTTCTTCCGCGGACGGGTCCGGATAGGCTTCGCGCGCGACTTCGACCACGCCCACAACCTCCTTCCCGATATTGGAATGGTAGAAGAAGGCCAGATCGCCCTTTTTCATCGCCATCAGGTTTTTCTTGGCCAAGTGATTGCGCACGCCCGTCCAGGGCTCCACGCCATTGGCCACCTGCTGGTCCCAGGAAAAGGCATCGGGTTCGGATTTCACCAGCCAGCGGGCTATCGGCGCTGTGGTCCTGGCTGCTGGCATGATGAGACTGGCCCCCCTTTGGCCCCGGAGGGGCTCTTGCCAATCAGGTAACCCCAGACGCGCCGGGCTTCAATAAGCCGGGCCTGGTTTTCGTGCAGGGGGGGGGACTCCCTTGGCGAAGCACCGCCCCCCATGTGAAGCTAAAACAGAGGCATGCGGGTGATTCCACCCGCTAGAAATGTAGGTTAGTCTAACTAGGTGGACATCAGGATGACAGCCAAAGCTGACAGCAGCCCGAGCGGTGCCGCCCCTGGCGCGCGTTCGCTGCACCGCTTCGCCAATCCGGGGCGCTTTTTGCGCGCCTCGGCCAAGGTACAGGTATGGCTTTGGCTGGCGGCGGTTTTGGTGCTGGGCGCGGGGCTGGTTTGGGGCCTGTTCTTGTCTCCGGCGGACTGGCAGCAGGGCCAAACCGTACGCATCATGTATGTGCATGTGCCGATGGCTTGGCTCGCCATGGGTGGCTACACCGCGCTGGCCGTGGCTTCCATCATGTCCCTGATCTGGCGCCATCCCTTGGCTGATCTTTTCGCGCGCGAATTATCGCCGGTGGGCGCTTTGGTGACCGCGCTGTGTCTGGCAACGGGCAGCCTTTGGGGCCGGCCCATGTGGGGCACCTGGTGGGTTTGGGATGCGCGGCTCACTTCCGTTTTGGTGCTGTTTTTCCTGTGGTTGGGCCATGCCGCGCTGACGCGCGCTTTTGAAGATCAGGAACGCGGCGCGCGGGTTGGCGCCATCCTTGCCTTGGTTGGCATTGTGAATATCCCGATCGTCAAATTCAGCGTGGATTGGTGGAATACGCTGCATCAGCCGGCTTCCGTCACGCGGCTTGATGCGCCGGGGATGCATGTGGATATCCTTTATCCATTATTGACCTGCGCGCTTGGCTTTTCGCTGCTGTTTGGCGCGGTGGTGCTGGCGCGCACGCGGGCCGCCGTGATGGAACGACGCATCCGCGCCCTGCAATTAGCCCGCGCGCGGCGAGAGGAGGCAGCAGGCGCATGACCCACACATTCTTCATCACCGCTTCCTACGCGCTGGTGGCGCTCGGCTTTGGCGCTTTGGTGCTGGATGCAGCGCGCCGGCACGCTGCCGCCAAGCGGCTGCTGGCAGAACTTGACCCGCGCGGGGATCGGCCATGACCCGCAAGAAGCGCCGGCTTTACATTCTGCTGCTCTGCGGGCTTGGGCTTGGCAGTGCCACCGCGCTGACGTTGACCGCGTTTCAGGACAATCTGGTGTTTTTCCGCTCCCCTTCCGACATCATGCGCGAAGCGCCGGCACCCAACCGCGCCTTTCGCCTGGGCGGGCTCGTGGAAGCGGGCAGCCTGGAACGCGCGACGAACGCGGATGGCAAGCCCACCGCCAATTTCCGCGTGACCGATGGCGCGCATGTCATTCGCGTTTCATATGCCGGGGTGCTGCCGGATTTGTTCCGCGAAGGTCAGGGCGTGGTGACACTTGGCATGATGCTGCCCGATGGGTCTTTCCGCGCGAGTGAAGTGCTGGCGCGGCATGATGAAACCTATATGCCACCGGAAGTGGCCGATGCGCTGAAGCGCGCCGGCCATTGGAACCCGGCGCAAGGCGCGGCCCCACCACCGGCGGAATGGAATACCGCACCAAGGAGAGGCGGATGATTGGGGAAATCGGGCATTTTGCGCTGGCACTTGGCTGCATTCTGGCTTTGGTGCAGGCGATCTTGCCGCTGATTGGCGCACATCGGGCCGATGCGCGGTTGATGGCGCTGGCGTCTCCGCTTGCGGGCGCGCAGTTGATCGCGATTGCGTCGGCGTTTGGCGCGCTGCTTTGGGCCTTTGCGGTGAATGACACCACGGTTTCCAACGTGGTGCTGAACAGCCATTCACAGAAGCCACTGCTTTATAAGTTCTCCGGCGCCTGGGGCAATCATGAAGGGTCCATGGTGCTTTGGGTGTTGATCCTGGCGCTTTGCGGTGGCGCGGTCGCTGGTTTCGGGCGGGATTTGCCGAGCGCCCTGCAAGCACGCGTGATCGGTATTCTGGGGCTGATCGCGGTTGGGTTTCTGGGCTTTATCATTTTCACCTCCAACCCTTTTGAGCGGGTCTGGCCGCCGCCCATGGATGGGCAGGGGCTGAACCCAATCCTGCAAGACCCTGGCTTGGCCTTTCATCCGCCCATGCTCTACCTGGGCTATGTTGGCTATGCGGTGACTTTTGCCTTTGCTGTCGCGGCGCTGCTGGAAGGGCGTGTGGATGCCGCCTGGGGGCGTTGGGTGCGGCCCTGGTCGCTCGCGGCCTGGTCCTTTCTCACGCTTGGCATCGCGCTTGGGTCCTGGTGGGCTTATTACGAACTTGGCTGGGGCGGCTATTGGTTCTGGGACCCGGTGGAAAATGCCTCGCTTCTGCCATGGCTGATTGGCACGGCGCTGCTTCATTCAGCGATTGTTGTGGAAAAGCGCGAAAGCCTGAAAATCTGGACCGTGCTGCTGGCGATTTTGGCCTTTGGCATGTCGCTGCTGGGCACCTTCCTGGTGCGTTCGGGCGTTTTGAATTCCGTGCATGCCTTTGCCAATGATCCGGCGCGGGGTGTGTTCATCCTGGCGCTGTTGATGGCCTATGTGGCGGGGGCTTTGGCGTTGTTCGCCTGGCGCGCGCCCAAGCTGGGGGGCACGGGGATCTTCGCGCCAATCTCGCGCGAAGGCGGGCTGGTGCTGAATAATCTGCTGCTCTGTTCCATTGCGGCGGTGGTGCTGGTGGGCACGCTTTGGCCGATGTTTGCCGATATCATGTTCGGCGCGAAAATCTCGGTGGGGGCGCCCTTCTTCAATGCGGCCACGGCACCGCTGGCGATTCCTTTGGTGGCGGCCATGGCAGTGGGGCCGCTGCTGGCCTGGAAGCGCGCCGATCTGGCGGGTGCCTTGCAGCGCTTGTGGTGGGTGGGCGCGCTGGCGGTGGCTTCGGCTTTCCTCACGCTGCTGGTTGCGGGCTATCATGTTTTGCCGGCCTTGGGCTTTGCCGCAGCCGCCTGGCTGATTGGCGGCGCTACGGCGGATCTTCTCGACCGCATCGCTGCCTTCCGCCGGCCCTCCCAAGCCTGGAATCGTGCCCGAGGCCTGCCGCGTGCCGCTTGGGGTAGCGCGATTGCCCATGCCGGCATGGGCGTGACCTTTGCGGGGCTGGCGGGCATGGGCCTCGCCACCGATACTCTTGTGGCGCTGAAGCCTGGTGAGGCAACGCAGCTCGCGGGTTATGAATGGCGGCTGGAACGCATTCGTGATGTGCAGGGGCCGAATTGGTCTGCGCGCCGCGCAACAGTGACAGTGCTGGATGGCGGCCGCGTGGTGACGGTGCTGGAGCCTGAAAAGCGCTTCTTCCCAGTTGGGCGCATGAACACCACCGAAGCGGCCATCCATACCAACGCGCTGCGTGATCTTTACGCGGTGCTGGGTGATGAGCGTGATGGCGGTGGGGTTTTGCGCCTGCATCACAATCCCCTCGCCCCTTGGATCTGGTTTGGCGCGGTGATCATGGCGCTCGGCGGTGGGCTTTCGCTGTCTGATCGGCGCATTCGGGTTTCAGCACCTTCCCGCAAGGCGGCAGCCGCAACAGCATGAGTGATAACGCGCCACCAAAGCGCCCACGGCGCTGGATGCTCTATGCGCCGCTGGGGCTGGCGGCAGCGGCGGGCGCTGGTTTCTACGCCATGCTGCAGGGCCTGCAGGATGGCAGCTATGACCCGCGCGGCGTGCCTTCCGTACTGCTTGGCAAGCCAGCGCCTGAATTCAGCCTGCCGGCGCTGGAAAGCGTTGCACTGCCCGCCCTGGCAGCTGAGGATTTACGCGGGCCTTTGCCCGGGCCGGTTTTGGTGAATTTCTGGGCGTCCTGGTGCGCGCCCTGCATCATTGAACACCCGCAATTGATGCGTCTTTCGCGCGAAGGGGTCGCGGTTTACGGCATTAATTACAAGGATCGCATCCCGGAAGCTGGCGCCTTCCTGCAACGCCATGGCAATCCCTATCGCCGGCTCGGGCGCGATGAACCCGGGCGCACCGCCATTGATTGGGGCGTCTATGGCGTGCCGGAGACTTATTTGCTGGATCGCCAAGGCATGATCCGCTGGCGCTGGGCCGGCCCCATCACCGCCGATACGCTGGAAAATGAACTGCGCCCCCTTTTGCGGAGATATGCGTGACGCGCTGGATCTTCTTATGCCTGCTTCTGGCGCTGCCCGCCTGGGGCGCGGTGGGCGATCCGAATGAAAGGCTGGCCGACCCCGCCAAGGAAGCGCTGGCGCGGGACATCGGGCGCGAATTGCGCTGCCTGGTCTGCCAAAACCAATCCATCGAAGACAGCGATGCGCAATTGGCGCGTGACCTGCGCCGCCTAGTGCGGGAACGCGTCGCGGCTGGAGAGGATCAGACCGCCGTCATCCGCTTTGTGCATGAGCGTTACGGCGATTTCGTGCTGCTGCGCCCGCCAGTCACGGCGGCGACCATGCTGCTTTGGGCGACGCCCGTCTTGGCCTTGGGCGGCGGCATTGCCGTCATCATGTTCCGCCGCCGCCGCGCCATGGCCGAAGCGGCAGCCCTTTCGCCCGACGAAGCCAAGCGTCTGGCCGAACTTGATCGCGGGGCGGCATGATCTGGATTGCATTATTGCTACTGGCTTTGGCCACGATGGTGCCGCTGGTGGCCATGCTGTTCCGCCCCGTGGTGACGCGGGGCAGGCGAGAGGCTGATTTGGCGCTCTATCGCGCGCAATTGGCGGAGCTTGACCGTGAAGCCGCGGCTGGCCGGTTGGAAGGCGATGCGCTCCGCGCCGCGCAGGTGGAAGTGCAGCGGCGGCTATTGCAGGCGCCGGCGGAAGCCGCCCCGTCAGTGCGTGGCCGCGCGCTTGGTTTCCTGCCGCTGGTCTTCTTGATTCCTGCGGCTGGGCTTGGGCTATATTTGGTGCAAGGCACGCCGGACATGCCTTCCGCCCCGCATCGCGAAAGGGCGGAACTTGCCGCGCGGGATGATGAGATATTGAATCGCCTCCGCGAAAGATTGGCCGGGCTTGACCCCATGAGCGATGCAGCGCGGCAGGGTTTTGTGATGCTGGGCAATGCGGAACGCGGCCGCGGCAACGCCGATGCGGCGGCTGAGGCCTGGCGCCGTGCCCTGGCATCCCGCTTTGATGTGGAATTGGCGGCTGATCTGGTGGAAATGGAAATCGGCCGCGGTGAATTTATTGCGGCCGGCCCCATCTTACTACGCGCCCTGACCGAGGCACCGCAGGAGCCCAAGCTGCGCTTTCTGCTGGGCGTGGTGGAGGCTGAGGCGGGCCACCCTGAACGTGCGCGCGCGACCTGGCGTGCGCTTTTGGCCGATAGCCCGCTGGATGCGCCCTGGCGCGCCTTGGTGGAGCGGCGCTTGGGGGCTTTGCCTTAGCGCATTTTCCGAGCCGCCAAGTGAAATCACTTGGCTTGACAGGCAAAAAATGGTGCAGGCCTCATTTGATCAGAGGTTCCCTGGCTTTTTTATTCAAAGCGGTTGGATCTCGGGAACCCATTGGGCGGCGCCTTGCCCGCGCCGGCGCGACTGCCAACCCAGGCGCGCAAATCCGTCTCAACCCGCGTTCTTTCGCCAAGCGCCCAGGAAAGCCCTTCCTTGCGCGTAAACACCTTCACATCCGCAAGCCCGCCATCGCGATAGCTTTGCAATTGCACGCCTCGCCCACGCGTCATCTCGGGCACCTGGTCAATCGGGAAAATCAGCAATTTGCGGTTCTCGCCAATCACCGCGATGGAATCGCCCTCAGCCGGGGCGCAGACCGCCGCTTCCGCCGGCGGGTCCACATTCAAGACCTGCTTGCCGGTGCGCTTTTCCGCGAGCAAATCCTCACCCTTCACCAAAAAGCCTTTGCCATCGGATGCCGCAACCAGATAGCGCAGACCTTCGCGGTGCACGAACATCGTGACCACCGCATCCTCATTGGTCAGATCCAGCAGCAGGCGTACCGGCTGGCCATCACCACGCCCGCGCGGAATGGCATCGGCCTTCAGCGTGAAGGCCTTGCCATTGGTCGAAAACAGCACCAGCCGATCCGTGGTCTCCGCATGCAGTGCGATGAACAGGCTGTCGCCTTCCTTGAAGCGCAATTCGCCATCCAAGGACACATGGCCCTTTTGCGCCCTGATCCAGCCTTTCTCCGACAGGATCACGGTAATGGGTTCACGTTCCACAAAGGCCGCTTCATCCACCACCACATCTGGCAAGACCGCGCCGGTGGCCGTGCGCCGCGCGCCCAGCGCGCCATCGCCGAAGCGCGCACGCATAGTTTCAATTTCTTCGGCAATCGTTCCCCAGCGCGCCGCTTCGGATTTCATGAGCCCTTGCAGCTTTTTCTGTTCCGCGCTGAGCTTCTTATGGTCCTTGCGGATTTCCATTTCTTCAAGGCGCCTGAGCGCACGTAGCCGCATGTTCAGGATGGCTTCCGCCTGAGTATCGTTCAGGCCAAAGCGTTCCATCAGCCGGGGCTTTGGTTCATCTTCTTCCCGGATAATACGGATCACCTCATCCAAATTAAGATAGGCGATCAGATAGCCATCAAGAATCTCAAGCCGCCGCGCAATCGCGCCCAGCCGGTGATTGGTGCGCCGCTGCAACACCTCATGCCGATGATCCAGCCAGGCGCGTAGCACTTCCTTCAGGCTCATGACGCGCGGTGTGCGATTGGCATCCAGCACATTCATGTTCAGCGGAAAGCGTGATTCCAACGGCGTGGCGCGGAATAGCGTTTCCATCAGCACCGCCGGTTCCACATTGCGCGATTTGGGTTCCAGTACCACCCGCACCTGTTCAGTGCTCTCGTCGCGCAAATCCGCCAATAGCGGCAGCTTCTTTTCTTCCAAAAGCTGCGCAATCTGTTCGATCAGCCGCGCCTTCTGCACCTGATAAGGGATTTCGGTGATAATGATCACCCAGCTTCCGGCCTTACTCTTTTCCACTTCCCATTTCGCGCGCACGCGAAACCCGCCACGGCCGGTTTCATAGGCTTCACGCATGGCTTCCGGGCTTTCCACCAGAATGCCGCCGGTCGGGAAATCCGGCCCCTTGATGTGCCGCAGCAGCTGATCCGTGCCGATATCCGGGTTGCGCACCAATTCCAGCGCAGCCGCACAAAGCTCCCCGGCATTATGCGGCGGGATGGAGGTTGCCATGCCCACCGCAATCCCCGCCGCGCCATTGGCCAGCAGATGCGGAAAGGCCGCCGGCAGCACGATGGGTTCGTGTTCCTCGCCATCATAAGTGGCGCGGAAATCAACCGCGTCTTCCTCAATCCCTTCCAGCAGGGCTTGCGCCACTTCCGTCAGCCGCGCTTCGGTGTAACGCATGGCGGCAGCGTTATCGCCATCAATATTGCCGAAATTGCCCTGGCCTTCGACCAGCGGATACCGCGCCGCGAAATCCTGCGCGAGCCGCACCATGGCCTCATAAATCGCGGCATCGCCATGGGGGTGATATTTACCCATGACATCGCCGACAATACGCGCGCATTTCTTGAAGCCTGCATCGGGGTCCAGCCGTAATTGCCGCATCGCCCAAAGCAGGCGGCGATGCACGGGCTTCAACCCATCGCGCACATCAGGCAGTGACCGCGCGGTAATCGTGGAAAGCGCATAGGCCAGATAGCGTTCGGACAACGCATCCGCGAGCCGCGTTTCACGCTCCGCCCCGTTGGGCGTCAGGGCTTTGACATCATCGGGCATGGGCGAATCGCATCCTTAGTTAGGTTCCGGTCTAACGCTGCGCACCACGCACTGCAAAGCCTTCAGTGCGCACCAGCTTCAAGACTTCGTAAAGCATTCTTCCCGTATTCTTTCATCCATGATGAACCTCGCCATCGCCCCCATAAGGCAGGATTTTGTGCCTGAGCCCGCGCCCTCGGTCTGGGTGACCTGGGCTGAGGGCATTGCCGGCCCAGCCACGCTGGAACCGCGTGGGGAGTTTCGCTGCTTTCTGGTCTTCTCCCTGGCTTGCAGCGCGGCGTCAGCGGCAAAAAGGGCGGAAATGACACTGCGCAACCTTGGCTGGAAGCACGTGGCGACGCTCAGCGGGTCACGCCTCAATCCCGAAACGCTGCATTCCCTGCCCGAGGAATTTCACGAAATCTGTGAAGCCGCCATGTGGGGGCAGACCGGCGTTATGCATTACCGGGTCAATCGGCGATTAATGCCGCAATTCTCTCTGCCAATCTGAAGCGCGCTTCGGGCAAGGGGCGGTGCCGCGCGCCAAAGGCGTCGCGTTCCAGGAAATACCCTGTCAGCTTCAGCCCCGCTACCCAGGACGCAGCCTCACCCAGGCTTTCCGCATCGCGCAGAAAGGCCGGCAGCGGCAGCAGCTTGTCCAAATAAGGCGCGGCCGCCCCAGCGCTGACCGCGCGGCCCGTGCGCGGGGAAACATGGGTCAGCCCCTCATGCACACCCGTCACCGCGCAGGTCGCAAGATTAAGCCCATAGCCAAGCTCGGCCAGGATCAGCGCCTCAAACCGCACATAATCCGCAATCACGCCCTCAGCGCCCCCGGCCAAATGGCCGATCAGGGAAACCAGCCCGGCAAAGGCGCGTGGATAGGCTTCGCGTTCCGGCAGCGCATCGGTGGCGATCGCGCAGGCGGAAGACAGCAGCGCCAGCGCCAAGGGTTCATCCATGGCGAGTGCCGCCGCCGGATGCACCAATTCACCACTGAGGCTACCCAATTGATCGGAAAGCCTAGCGACCCAGCGCGCCTCAAT
The DNA here is from genome assembly GCA_903927465.1 of uncultured Rhodospirillales bacterium. Lineage (GTDB taxonomy): Bacteria > Pseudomonadota > Alphaproteobacteria > Acetobacterales > Acetobacteraceae > Neoroseomonas. The sequence continues at coordinate 28,936 of CAIYMY010000035.1, forward strand.
CAAATTGCCCGGCAGCCATAGCCCCGCCTGGGCGCGGGACCCGCCGCCCTTCACCAACCCCGCATGGCGGCCATGGGCTTCCGTCAGCACCGTCACCACAGCGCCGCCTTCACCATGCGGGCGCAGATCAAGCACCACCGCCGGAGCCTCCCATTCAATGCTCATTGTGAACGGGACTTAACCGGCATCCTCAAGCCCAATGGCGCGGATGCGCGCAGCTTGTTCATCCCAATTCGCCTTTTCCTTCACATTCAGGAAAAGATGCACCGGGCGTTCCAAAAGCTTTATCAGTTCCAACCGCGCTAGGCGCCCAATCTCGCGAATGCGTCCGCCCTTATCCCCAATCAGGATCGCCTTTTGCGTCGCGCGGGCGATATAGATGGTGCAGTCAATCCTGACAGACCCATCGGGCTTTTCGGTCCAAGTTTCGGTTTCAACCGAAGCGTGATGCGGCACTTCCTGATGCGTCTGGCGCAGGATTTGTTCGCGCACAATCTCAGCCGCCAACATGCGGTTCGGCAGATCGGTCAGATCATCTTCCGGGAAAAGAAAAGGCCCGGGCGGCATGATTTGCGCAAGCCGATCCAGCAACAGATCAAGCCCTTCGCCTTTTTCGGCGGAAATCATGAAGGTCTCCGCGAAGGGCAGCAGCTTGTGCAATTCCGCGGTCAACGGCAGCAGCCTCTCGCGCGGGATCAAATCCGTCTTGTTCAACACCAACCAAATGGGCCGGCGCGTCTTGCTCAGTCTTTCGATGATGGCGCGCAAGGGCTCGGTCAGCCCGGCGCGCGCATCCACGATCAGCAGCGCCACATCGGCATCCTTCGCGCCCCCCCAGGCGGCGGCGACCATGGCGCGGTCCAGCCGCCGGCGCGGTGTGAAAATCCCAGGCGTGTCCACCAATACCAATTGGCTTTCGCCACGCATCACCACGGCGCGCACCCTGAAGCGCGTTGTCTGCGGCTTGGGCGAGACAATCGTCACCTTGCTGCCGGCAAGCTTATTCACCAGCGTGGATTTGCCGGCATTAGGCGCGCCCAGAATGGCAATCAGGCCGCAACGCGTTGTCATGTTTCCAATACCTTCAACCAGGCTTCCGCCGCCGCTTGTTCGGCGGCGCGTTTGCTATCGCCTTCACCATGCGCTTCCCGCCCCGCCGCCAGCACATTAATCACGAATCGCGGCGCATGGGGCGGCCCGCTTGACTGCACCAGCCCATAGGCCGGCAAGCCAAGCCCGCGCCCAAGGGTCCATTCCTGCAAGCGATTTTTGGCCGAAGTCGGCGGGCGCGCATCCGCTTCAATCAGACCGGCAAAGCAGCGCCGCACCAAAGCGCGCGCCGGCGAGATGCCACCATCCAGATAAATTGCGCCCAGCACCGCTTCAAACGCATCAGAAAGCAGATTACGCGGCCCCATCAGCCCCGTGGCGCGGTAGCGCGCGGGCATGCGCAACTCGGCACCAAGCCCCAGTTCTTCGGCAATCTTGCAGAGCGTATCGGCGGAAACCAGCATGGAAAGCCGCTTCGCCAAATCCCCCTCGCGCTCCTCAGGGAAGCGTTCCGCCAGCCATTCGGCGATGCAAAGCCCAAGCACGCGGTCGCCCACGAATTCCAAACGTTCATTGGAAAGCAGGCCCTCACCGCGGCTTTCGGCATCGGTGCTATGGGTCAGCGCGCGGTGCAGCAATTCAGGTTTGGCGAAGTGATGGCCAAGGCGCGCTTCCAGTTCAGCACTCATTTGTCGTGTGGCTCCCGCTCACGTTCGTTCACGGGAACCACACTACATTTTTGTTTGGTCGTATTTTCCAAGCCGCCAAGTGATTCCACTTGGCTTGAGAATACTCCGTGCGGCGTATCATCTGACGGCGCTGAATAGCCGCGTCCAGCGAATGGCAAAGGGCCAGTTCCACACCTGCCACCAGGCAGCCGAACCATCCACGGAAAAGAAGATGAACTCCGCGCGCCCGACCAGGTTTTCAATCGGGATGAAGCCCACGGCATTCATCGCGCGGCTATCCAGGCTGTTGTCGCGATTATCGCCCATGGCGAAAACATGCCCGGGCGGCACGCGAAATTCCGGTGTATTGTCCAAGGGCGCATCATCGGATGCTTCCAGAATGTCATGCGCCACACCCGGCGCGCCATCAATCGCAGGCAGGAATTCGCGGAAGCGCCGCACCGTAATGCGCGGGCCATCGCCTTCCACCGTATAGGGGCCGAGCAATTCGCGCCGCACCGGCGCGCCATTCAAATGCAGAATACCGGCGCGCATCTGCACGCGATCCCCAGGCAGGCCGATGATGCGCTTGATGTAATCCGTGCTGCCATCACGCGGCAGCTTGAACACCGCGACATCGCCGCGCTTGGGTGGGGATGCAAAAATCCGCCCTTCGAAAAGATTGGGGCTGAAGGGCATGGAATGGCGCGAATAGCCATAGGAGAATTTGGACACGAAAAGATAATCCCCAACTTGCAATGAGGGGATCATGGAACCGGAAGGAATATTGAAGGGCTCAAACGCGACGGTGCGAATGCCAATCGCGATCGCGGCGGCATAGACAATCGTTTTGATGCTTTCCAGCCAACCGCCGGATTTCTTCGAGGCCATGTCAATTCCAAAAGTTACGCCCAACCGGCGCAATAAAGCCCCGGCGAGACTGCCCGGAGCATGTCCAAGCCAAGTGGGATCACTTGGCGGCTCGGGACATGCGACCAAACAATGGTTTAGTGCCCTTCTGGTGAACGAATGTGAACCGGACGGGCACTATGCAGTCCAGGGCATAGCGGGGTAGCGCGCCCTGTCAAGGAAGCGGCACGGCGGTAATCACCACCATCGCCTGGGCATAGGGAAACTCATCGGTCATGGTGAGCGCAATCACCGCGCCATGCCCAGCCGGCGTAATGGCCTTCAGCCGTTCCGCCGCCCCACCAGTCAGGCGCAGCGTGGGCTGGCCGGATGGCAAATTCACCACCCCCAGATCGCGCCAAAAGACACCCGCGCGAAAACCGGTACCGAGTGCCTTGGAAGCGGCCTCCTTCGCTGCAAAACGCTTGGCATAGGTGGCAGCGCGGATGCGTTCCGTGCGCTTTTCCGCCTTGGCACGCTCAGCCGTGGTGAAGATACGCTCCAGAAAGCGGTCCCCATGGCGTTCGATGGTGCGTTCAATGCGCCGGATATCCAGAATATCCGACCCGATGCCGATGATCATGCCGCGCTCTATCCCTTGCCGCGTTCCACCTGCGTGACGCCCGGGCAGGCGCGCAGCGCCGCCAGCACCGCAGTCAGGTGGGAAATATCGCGCACTTCCACATCCACTATCACTTCGCACCAATCCTCGGCACGGTTGGCAATGCGAAGACTATTCACTGCCCCTTCCTGCCGGGCGATGGCCGTGGTCACCCCCGCCAAGGCATCAGGGCGATTTTCCGTGACCAGTTCAACCCGCGCGACATGGGTGCCCTTGGTTGCGCCATCATAATCCCAATCCACATCAATGAAGCGTTCCGGCGTGGCGGCAAATGCCTCTAAGCCGTGGCAATCCTGCCGATGGATCGTCACACCACGCCCGGTCGTGACAATGCCAAGAATACGATCCCCCGGCAGAGGGTGACAGCAGCCGGCGAAGCTCACCGCCATGCCAGTCACCAGGCCCCGCACCCCAAGCGCCGCATCGCGCTTGGCCGCCGATGGGCGTTCTGCCTTGCCTGGCATCAGCGTCGGACCAGCGCCAAGCCGCCCGCGTGGCCGTGCGAGTGCCAACGGGTCCGCCCCACGGGCGGCCGCGCGCAATTCCGGCACGGCCGCATTCAGCACATCGCGCGGCGAGAGGTTGCTGGTGGCAACGGCCACGCACATCGCCTCAAAATCCGCCTGCTTCAGCGGCTTGAGCGCAGGTTCCGCAAGCTTTTCCGAAAAATCGAGCCCAGCCGCGCGAAACGCCTTGGCAATAGCGCTGCGTCCTTCTTCGCGCTGTTCCGCGCGCTGGCGCGCGTGCGTGACACGGCGGATGCGCGCGCGCGCCTTGCCGGTGACAACAAAACGCTCCCACCCCGGATTGGGCGTGCCGCCGCGCGCGGTGATGATTTCCACCTGATCGCCATTTTCCAGCGCATGGCGCAGCGGCACGATCTTGCCATTCACTTTGGCGCCAACCGTGCTGTCGCCCACCTGGCTATGCACTTCATAGGCGAAATCCACCGGCGTGGCGCCGCGCGGCAATTCGATCAGGTCACCCTTGGGCGTGAAGCAGAAAACCCGATCGCGATGCAGTTCAAGCTTGGTATGTTCCAGAAATTCCTGCGGCTCAGCGGCGTTCTCCAGAATTTCGAGCAGATCGCGCACCCAAGGATAGCGCTTCTGATCCCGCCCTGATGCGGGGCCTTGCTTATAGCTCCAATGCGCAGCGACGCCGTTTTCCGCAATATCATGCATTTCCTTGGTGCGGATTTGCACTTCGATCTTGGCGTTGCGCCGTTCCGGCACGGTCACACCGGAATGCAGGCTTTGATAACCATTCGTCTTCGGGGTTGAAATCCAATCCTTGAAGCGGCCCGGCACCACGCGATAGGCGGAATGAATGGCACCAAGTGCCGCGTAGCAATCACCCTTTTCCGGCACGATGATACGAAAGGCCATGATGTCGGATAGTTGCTCGAAGGCGACATTCTTCTTCTGCATCTTGAGCCAGATCGAATAGGGCGATTTCTCCCGCCCCTGAATATCCACGACCGTCACGCCGGCATCGGCCAAAACGCGGCGCACATCAGCCTCGATTTCGTCGATCAAATCGGCGCCCTGGCCGCGCAGATAGGTCAGGCGCGCGGCGATGGTCTGCCAGGCCTCCGCATTCATTTCGCGGAAGGAAAGGGTTTCCAGCTCCGTCTTCAGCGCATCCATGCCGATGCGTTCCGCCAGCGGGGCGTAGATTTCCAGCGTCTCCCGCGCCTGCTTGCGGCGGCGTTCCAGCTGCGGCATCCCTGAGATGGTGCGCATATTATGCAGCCGATCCGCGAGCTTGATCAGCAGCACGCGGATATCCTCGCTCATCGCCAGCACAAGTTTGCGGAAATTCTCAGCCTGCTTGGTGCGTTCGGATTGCAGTTCAAGCCGCGTCAGCTTGGTGACGCCATCCACCAGCCGCGCCACTTCCTTGCCGAAGCTGCTTTCAATATCACCAAGCTTGAGCGACGTATCCTCAACAGTGTCATGCAATAACGCGGTAATGATGGACCCGCTATCGAGCCGATAACCGGCCAGGATCTCCGCAACCGCGAGCGGATGCACGATATAAGGCTGCCCGTCATCGCGCCGCTGCGGCGCATGCGCTTTCGCGGCCATGTCATAGGCTGAGGCTATCAGCGCCGCATCAGCGCGCGGATCATAGGCAATAACGCGGGACGCAAGCTCAGCGCCGGGCGAAAGGGCGCGCCCCGCAGCCAGACCTTCAGGCGCGCGGGGGAAATCCAGGGGGAAGCGGGTGCTGTTGCTTCGCCCCATCGGCCTTCCTAGCGCTTGCCGCCAAGTTCGGCGGCGATGGCAGCTTCCAGATCGTCGGGCGCCATGTCATCGGCGCCAGCTTCGGGCAGTGGTTCTTCATGCACATCCATGATGCCGAAGATATTTTCATCGGTCGCGATCAGGTCAATCACCTCTTCCTCGGCGGGCTCAGGCTCCGGCGCGCGCTGCAAGGATTTGATCAGATCAGCTTCCAATGAAGGAAGATCGGCCTTTTCCTCGGCAATTTCGCGCAGCGCCACGACCGGGTTCTTGTCATCGTCCCGATCCACCGCGATCTGCTCGCCCCTGCTGATATTGCGCGCACGCTGCGCGGCCAACAGCACGAGTTCAAAGCGGTTGGGGATTTTTTCGATGCAATCTTCAACGGTGACGCGCGCCATGAGGGCTCCAAAGACAAAAGGGGCGCGCGGCGGGGGCCGGGCGCCCGGCTGGACCGGTTATATGTTCCAAATAGTCGCCCCAGCGCCGCTTTGCAAGGATTTCAAGCCCATCGGCGTCAGGCGGGGGTAATAGGGCGCAAATCCTGTGCCGGCAGGCCAGCGATCAGCGCCGAAATGGGCTGCCTCAGGCGCGGATGCAGCCAATCTGGCGCGACCTCGGCCAAGGGATACAAAACAAAGCCGCGCAGATGGGCACGCGGGTGGGGCAGCACCGGGTCCGGCGTATCACGCACCAGCCCATCCAGATCAATGATATCAAGGTCAAGCACGCGCGGCGCATTGGGATAGGGCCGAGTGCGCCCGGCGGCGTTCTCAATGGCTTGCAGCGCGGCGAGCAGCTTTGCCGGTTCAGCCGCGCCTTCCAGCAGGGCCACCCCATTCACATAGCGCGGCGCGGCTGGGTTGGGCGGGATGGGCGCGCTTTCCCACCAACGAGACGCCGCCACCACGCGAAGCCCCGGCAAGGCATCAAGCGCGGCCAGCGCCGCCTTGCAGCTTTCAAGCGGCGGCGCGCCATCGCCCGCCGGCAGATTGGCGCCAATGGCGATTAGCACCTGTCCGCTTCGCATCCGCTCAGCCGACATGCGCTAAATTTTGGCTTGGTCGCATTTTCCGAGCCGCCAAGCGATACCGCTTGGCTTGAAAATGCTTGATTTTTGGTCGCATTTTCCGAGCCGCCAAGCGATACCGCTTGGCTTGAAAATGCTTGATTTTTGGTCGCATTTTCCGAGCCGCCAAGCGATACCGCTTGGCTTGAAAATGCTTGATTTTTGGTCGCATTTTCCGA
>CAIYMY010000036.1 GCA_903927465.1 uncultured Rhodospirillales bacterium
GGAGCGCATTCTGGTGACCGGCTTCGGCCAATGGCGCGGTGAAGCGCTTGCCCTGCTGGAGAAAGCGCCATGAAGGATCATCTGGGCCGCCCCTTGGTGGCGGTGACGGGGATTGGGCTCGTGAGCCCGCTCGGCTGGGGGTTGGATAAGAATTGGGCGGCGCTGCTGGCGGGCACTTCCGGCATTACGCGCATTCGCCGTTTCGCCACCGACCATCTGAAAACCACCATGGCCGGCACGGTGGATTTGCCGGAAGAAATCGCGGGCGCTGATCCAGTGCCCGCGCCGGTGCGCGTGGAACGCATGGCTGCTGCCGCGATTGCGGAAGCGCTTGTGGCGGCGGGCATGAAGGAAGGCGCGTTTGACGGCCCCCTCATGCTCGGCATGCCGCCGGTGGAGATGGAATGGCCGCAGCGCGTGGCACTCGCCCGTCGTGCGGGTGGCAATGGCCATGCCGCGCTTTCGGTGGCGAGCATCGGCCAGAGCGATTTATATGAGACGTTTTTGTATGGCGGTGTCGGCGAAAGACTCGCGTTGCGTTTCGGCACCAAGGGCGCGCCGATTGCGATCACCACCGCCTGCGCCACCGGCGCTTCCGCCATTCAATTGGGGGTGGAGGCAATTCAGCGCGGTGAAGCGAAATCTGTGATTGCGCTTGGCACGGATGGTTCGGTGCAGCCGGAAGCGGTGATCCGGTTTTCGCTGCTCTCCGCGCTATCATCCCGCAATGAAGACCCAACCAAAGCATCGCGGCCCTTTGAGAAATCCCGCGATGGCTTCGTGATGAGCGAAGGTGCTGCGGCGCTGATCCTGGAAGATCTAGAACATGCCCGCGCGCGTGGCGCCACCGTGATTGGCCTGGTGAGTGGTTGCGGGGAAAGGGCGGATAATTTCCACCGCACGCGGTCCAATCCCGATGGTTCATCCATCATTGGCGCCATGCGTAATGCCATTGCCGATGCCGGCCTGCAGCCTGGTGATATCGGCTATGTGAATGCCCATGGCACCAGCACGCCGGAGAATGACAAGATGGAAGCGCTTGGCATGCGCGCCGTATTTGGTGAGGCGCCGCCGCCGATTTCCTCCAATAAATCCATGATCGGCCACACGCTTTCCGCGGCCGGCGCGATTGAGGCGGCCTTCAGCCTGCTGACGCTGCGCGATCAAATCCTGCCGCCCACCATCAATCATATGGAACCGGACCCCACGCTTGGGCTGGATGTGGTGCCGAATGAGGCGCGGAGGGTTTCAGGCTTGCGCCATGTGCTGTCCAATTCCTTTGGCTTTGGCGGGCAGAATGTCTGCCTGCTGCTGAGTGCCGCACCATGATGCGCGCCCTTCGCTTGCATGGTGATCGGGATTTGCGCCTGGAATCCATGGCGCCACCGCCGCCACCTGCCGCGCATGAAGTGCAGCTTCGTATTCGCGCTGTCGCGCTGAACCATATTGATGTTTGGGGCTTTCGCGGCATGGCCTTCGCCAAGCGCAATTTGCCACTGACGGTTGGCGCGGAAGCGGTTGGTGAGATTGTCGCGGTTGGTTCTGGCGTAACCGGCTGGAAGATTGGCGATCATGTCGCGCCCTATGGCGCGGCGACTTGCGGCGTCTGCAAGGCATGTCGCGAAGGGCGCGATAATCTTTGCGAAAATGTTGGTGGCGTGAAGGGTTTCCATTTGGATGGCTTCGCGCAGGAGCTGATGAACCAGGATGCGCGGCTTCTGGTGCGCGTGCCAGATGGGCTTTCCTTTGAAGATGCCGCTTGCGGGCCGATTACCTTCTCCACCGTCGAACACATGCTATTCGACAATGCCAAGCTTGAAGCAGGAGAGACCATCCTGATCCATGCCGCGGGTTCCGGCATTGGCACGGTGGCGGTGCGAATCGCCAAGGATTTGGGCTGCACCGTAATCGCTACCGCCGGCGATGATGAGAAATGCGCCAAGGCCAAGGCATTGGGCGCGGATCATGTGGTGAATTACTCTACGCAGAATTTCCCAACCGTGGCGCGGCGCATCACCGGCAAACGCGGCGTGGATGTGGTGTTTGAACATGTCGGCGCTTCGACCTGGAGTGGCAGCTTGCTCTCGCTCAAAATGGGTGGGCGCTTGGTGACTTGCGGTTCCACATCGGGGGTTTCGGCGGAAACCAATCTGATGATGGTGTTTCAGCGCCAGTTGCGCATCTTTGGGTCCTTTGGCGCTTCCATGCGCAATATCGCCGATGGCTACGCGAAAATGGCGCGCGGCATTCTGCCCGTATTGGATACGGTGGTGCCTTTGGAACGCTTTGCCGAGGGGCTGGAACGGCTGGAAAGCCGCCGCGTCTTCGGCAAGATCGTGGTGACGCTATAATGGGCAGCGCGGCGCAAGGCTGATGGATTGGCTGATCGGGCTTGCGCTGCGTGCGGGCTTTGGCCTGCTGCGCCTGATGGGCCCAAGCTTTGGCCCTGCCTTCGGCGCGTTTCTGGCGCGCAATCTGGGACCGATAACACCGGCGCATCGCATCGCGCGGGATAATATCGCGGCAGCCTTCCCCGAAAAATCCGTGGCTGAACGTGCCGCCATTCTGACGGAGGCCTGGGACAATCTGGGCCGCACCGCCTGCGAATATGTGCATATGGACCGGATTTGGGATTTCGATCCCGAAAACCCGAAGCCGGGCGGGCATATCAGCGCCTCCGCTGAAACCGTCGCGCTTTATGAAAGGCTGCGGGAAGATGGCAAGCCCGCCATCGTCTTTTCCGCGCATCTGGCGAATTGGGAATTGCCGGCGGTGGCGGCGGCGAAGCATGGCATTGACAGTGCGGTTTTGTATCGCACGCCGAATAACGCCGCCGTGGCGCGGGAAATCCTGAGGCTGCGCAAGGATAGCATGGGGGTTTTGGTGCCGGCCGGCATGGCCGCGCCGCTGCGTTTGGCGCGCGCGCTGGAGGCGGGGCAGCATATCGGCATGCTGGTGGATCAGCGCTTTGGACGCGGGCCGCGCGTGATGTTCATGGGGCGCGAAGCAGGGGCCAATCCGCTACTCGCACAATTGGCACGGCGCTATGATTGCCCGGTGCATGGCGCGCGCGCCATTCGTCTGCCTGATGGGCACTTTCGCCTGGAATTGACCGAGGAAATTCCCCTGCCACGCGATGCGGAAGGCTTGATTGATATCAACGCCGCCACGCAAAAAATGAATGAGGTAATTGAGGCCTGGGTGCGGGAATATCCCGGCCAATGGCTTTGGATGCATCGCCGCTGGCGGTAATGCGCTTCGTGTGAAAGGCGGGTTCTCATGCTCACGATCAGGCGCTCCAAGCCGCTTTTCTAACTTGAACGCGGCGAAGCCTTTGAAGCGCAAGATACGCTGAGCGCCGCGCAAGTGGCACGTTTTTCCGTGATGTTCGGCCTGGATGGCAAGGTGGTGCCGGCGCGCGCTGCGGGCGCATTGCTGGCCCATGTGATCACCACGCGCTTTCCGGGGCCGGGCAGCCGGATCATTGCCGAAAACCTGCGCGGCGCGATCCTGGCCACGCAACAGGGGCTAATCACGCCGATCCTGACCGGGCCGGAGGCGTGGATTCGCGCCATTGCGGCCAAGGAATCGCTCGATCTTTCTGGGATTTTGCTGATTGGCACGGAACATAGCCATGCCTAGGCCGAGCTGGCCTTCGAACGCAAAGCAGCCTAAACGAGAAATCGGAGCGGCATGAATACGCGACAAGTCCAAATGTCGGATTAAACAATGCTCACCGAACGGTAGTGTTCGGCAGCGCCAGGGAAGGGAGCTTGAGGATGTGGCATAAGGCAGTCTGGTCAAAGCGCAATCCTCACCCGGCCAAGGGGCAGCCCGTCCCGGCGGCCATGCTGCGGCCGGCGGCGTGGTGGCGCGCGGTGGCCGTCCTTGCGGCCCCGTTTGGGATGTTCCTGGCCACGCAGGCGGCGAGTACGACGCCTTCGTTCACGTCGGTGGGCCCGCTGACCGGCAGCTTCTCTCTCAGCGTGGCCACCACGCACGAGCAGAATATCTATAACGCGCCGGGAAACGGGCCGTACGCCTCAAGCCTCGATGTTACGGAAACCACTACAATCTTCACCAATACGACCGTGACAGAGCATGCCAAGGCGGAAGGCTATGCTGGCCGCCCGACCCTGCAGCCGCAGCAGCAGAACCTGTCTATCGGCCTGAAGAGCTTCAGCTCGGTCTCGGTTAGGAGTGGCGATCACATCGGCTCTGTCAGCGGTGGCGCCCAGGCCGAAGCCAGGTCACAACTCTTCGTTCCGGTCATGGTTACTGGTTTGCCGACCGGCACGACTGGCACTATGACATTGCGGCTCAACCTGGACGGGAACATCTCAGGCGAAGGGAACAAGACGAGCATGACGGACGTGGTGCCGCCGCCTGGCGCGGTGAAGGGCGCTTTCGTGTCGAACAGCCTCGACAAGACCGACGTGACCCATGCCGGCTGGCCGACCTTGCCGGGCTACCAGGCGGTGAACTTCGCAAAGGATGGCAGCCTGACGCCGGTCGTCGTCGACCTCGGCGGCACCACGCAGAACGCGATCGAACTCGTCCGGGTCTGGGGCGAACCGGCCTGGGAACTCGGGGCCTATTGGACCATGCAGGCGCCCACGACCGAGGACGAGTTCTACGGCCAGGCCGCGATCGCCCTGCCGTGGAACAGCGGGCGCTACCTGGGCACGCTGATCAACGGCGGCCGGACCGGTCAGGTGCTGGCGTGGCGAGGCACGGCGGCCCGTCAGCCGGCGCTGGATGCGGACCAGAAGGTCGTCGACGGATACTACCTGCCGGGCGGCGTGACGCAGATCCTCATCCCGAACGGCATGCTGCCCTATATCGGCGTCGGACCGACGGCGTGGCACAGGCCATCGGCAGAGGCCCTCGCCGTCATCGAGAAGCCGATCCCCAATCTCCAGCCACCGGCGAAGGGCGCTCCTGCGGTGGTCGACCATGCCAGGGCGCTGGCGGATCTGGTCGGCTACCTCGCGCGGCTGCTCGAGGCCGCGGGCAACGCGGGCGCGGGCGGGCCGACGGGGCCGCTGGCCCAGCAGGTCGCCCTCCTGCGGCGCAGCGCCGCAGCGTTGCAGACCGCCACCCCCGATCGGATCCGCTCGGTCGCGCAGGCCCTCATCCCGCTCGGCCGCTACCTGGATGGCTTCCCGCCCGCGCATGGCGGCGCCGCGACGGTGGAGGCGGCGGTCGCCGAGGTCGTCCGCTGGGCCTACGCGATCGGGGTCGACTCCGCGACCTAGGGTTCGCCTGACCGGGGAGCGAGCCCACGCAGCGGTGGCACTGGTGTGGAAAGTGCGGGCATTGTGCTGGGCCTGAGGGTGCCCACGGCGCTGACCAGCCGGGCGGATAATGCCATGGCGCGGCTGGCCTCGGCGGCCTTGTTGCGCCTGATGGCGCCGGTTTAGCCTATTTTTCCGCTTCCCTTTTCAGCCTTGGCTGGGATGCGCTAAAGTACCCTCATGAATCCATCCCGCATCTTTGCTTTTTGGCCGCGCGCCATCCTTCTGCTGCCGCTGGGGCTGGCCATGGCCGGCTGTGGCGGTGACTTGGCCTCTCAGACACGAGAGGTGGAGGCCGACGAATACAATACGCAAAGCAAGCGCGATCAATTGCTGCGCGCGACATCACCGACGGGCGCATCGGGCGGAATCACGCTGTTTGGTGGTGGCACGGAAAAGGGCCAGGAGAGCAGCGCGGGTGCCGGCGGGCTTGGTGTGAATGCCTTTCTATGGCGGGCGACTTTGGATACGCTTTCCTTCATGCCCTTGGCATCAGCCGATCCCTTCGGTGGTGTGATCATTACGGATTGGCATGCACCAGGCGGCGTTTCCAATGAGCGTTTCAAGGCAACGGCTTATGTGCTTGGGCGGCAGTTGCGATCTGATGGCGTGCGAATTTCGTTGTTCCGTCAGGTACGAGGGCCGGGTGGTTGGGTAGATGCGCCGATCAGCACCGCGACGGCGGCTGAATTGGAAGACAAAGTGCTGACCCGCGCGCGCGAATTGCGGAGCCAATCGGCGGGGCGCTGAGCGCCTTGGGCGTATTGCAGGACTGACTTAGTGCGTCCCGTTCACATTACTTCACCGGAAACATACTGGTCTGGCGTTGGTTCTATTGGAACCGCAATACGGTTCCAATAGAACCAACATAATTTGTCCTACATACTCGTTTGATCGTATTTTTCGAGCCGCCAAGTGATCCCACTTGGCTGAAACATGGTCTGGCGTCTTCAATCCCCAACAATATTCATGCTGCTGACAGGGATATTTACAATTCCAGCAACATTGAGCGTAACCGGTGTCGCAAGCGGTGCCCAGAGAAGGGGATTGCCCGCGGCTTGCGCGTCAAACACGCCGATATGGGTCAAGGTGCCGGGCGCCGTTGTAAAGCTGAAGCGCACCTGGGAAATATTATATTGCATGCCTGTTCCGAAAAAGCTGACTGCCTGGCGCGCATAGCCAGTGCCCGTTGGCTCTCCCAAAACGCCGCTGGTGTCGGAACCGCCGGTGCCAAGGGCAATGAAGACCGCGGAAGGCAGGGCCGGGCGGCGTCCAACCACGGAGCGGCCAAGCAAATTCTTGGCGTAGTCGGTCAAGGAGGTCATGCGATTTTTCCTATAGGTATTTGTTGCGATATGCGCCTGAACCGCGATTGCGGAGCTTCATTCACGCGGATCAGGCGCCAGAGATGAGCAAGAAGATCAGGCAACAACCGCGCCATCGGGCCAGCGCCAGCTTGTGCCATCGCTGATCGCGAAGCGCTTATTGGCCGTCCCATCTGCGACATAAATCATGCAGCGCGGATAGGACGCCGCGGGCGGCAGCGTGGCCACGGTATAGGATGGCAATTGCAGCGGTGAACCCGCCTGCACCGCACCAGAACCCTTGCCAAGCAGCAGCAAATTGACGTTGGTGTCGGTGCCCTGGGCCGTGACTTGCGGCGGCGTGCCAGCGCCAGCGCCATTGATGCGCACGAAATTGACTGGTGTTGCCACCGCATTGACTTCAAGCGCGATATTGCCACGGCTGTTCAGCCGTATCGGTGCAAAATTCTTGGCCGAAAGGGCAAGCGGGATATTCGCGTCCGTGCCGCTTGCCGCAAGGCTTGGCGTGCCACCCGCGGCGCTTCCCGAAACGGTCACCTGATTGACAGTGCCGGCCGGCGTGATGATGGCCAAGGCGTGGGCACCAGGCGCGCCCCCCATCGAAATATTGCCCGATGCAATCCGCATCTGTTCGGCGCCACCGGCGGAAACCGCTATCGTGGCAGTGCCCGGTTGAAATAACCCGGTATCCTGAGAGCCAACCATTGAGCCCGGCCGATCAACACGGCCTGCCGGGGCGGCGGAAGCCACGAAACCATTTGTGCTGGCATTGACCAGAGGGCCGTTATTGCCATTGCCAAGCAGCGGCGGTGTTCCGAGGTAGATCTGATTGGGTGTGCCGGTCACCACATTGGCAAGATGGATCGCTGCCGAACCATCATTCAGGCGATTGTAGTATTCGGCGCGGAAGGCGAAGATATCCAGCCGGTTATTGCTGCCATTGACGCGAATGGCGTTGCTTTCGGCATCATCAACGCGCAGGTTGCCGATCTGCACGCGCACATTACTGCCATCAATTTGGATCCCGGCCGCACCTGGCAAAGGTATTGATGCGCCGGCGTTGATAACTTCCCCTTGGGTTGTGATGTTGGCAATGCGGCCTTCCACATCATTACCATCGATCCAAACGCCGTATCGCGAAAAATCAGCATAGATATTGCTGCCGTAGAACTTGGTCGTGACACCGGAAGCGGAGGAACTGAAGCGCAATGTGGAACGCGCGCCCAGGACAAAAATATCATCCAGGAAAACGCCATCCACCCTTCGGAACACCAGCGCATCCTGGTTGTTCTGCTGCCAGGTGAGGATATTCGTATCATTGGTCTGGAAGGTCCAGAAATGCACATGTTCCAGCCGGCAGATATCGTAACACCGATCAACCTCAACCCCGCGGGTGAAGACCTGTCCGCGCAGGCGCTTGATGCTCATGCGGCCGGAATTGTCGCACCAGATGCCACGATTGACGGCGACCAAATAGACATTCTCAAAATCCACCGCACCAAGACAATCCTGCACGCGGAAGACGTAATCATAATCAGTCGGTGCCCAGGTGGCGCTGGGTGCGACATGATATTGGCGGATGGCGATATCACGCACGATCGAGCCGCGGGCCATGGTGCCTGAGAAAGTGAAAGGTGTGAATCCGGTCTGATCTATCCTGAACCAGGTTCCATTGCCTTCATTCGGGCCTTCGGTGAAACCGGCACCTTGCAAAATAACCGTAACGCCATTGATCAAGACAGGGCTTGCAATACGATAAATGCGCGGGCCGAACTGCAGAATACCGCCGCCCACAAGCTTGAGCGCATTGACCGCCGCCTGAATAGCCGGCCCGTCATCGACAACACCATTACCGATGGCGCCATAATCACGCACATGAAATGGCCGATCCACAAGCAGGCCACTGCGCAACTGCGCAAGGCTCGCACGACGTGTCGCAAGCGTGGAACCGCTTGTCTGAACAATCGGCAGCATATCTGCATCAGCGGTGCTTGAGGCGCTTGGAAGCGCGCTGATTTTGGTGTCTGACATGGGTTACCTTTTCCTGGTTGCGGCCAAGCACTTCGGATCTACTGATCCGAAGTGTGGCGAGTTCTGGATGTCGGGAATGGGAAGGTTCAGAACAGCAGCAATTGGCCACCGTCTTCGAGCAGCAGAATGCCGCCGTCTTCGTTCAGCAGACGCGGCGGCATACCGATGGCGAATGGCGCGGAGAGGGAGGCGTGATTGGCATCCGCCGTATTGCGCGCCAGAATGCGATAGCCACCGCCAGAAGCCTGAGCAGGGAAAAGCGTGCTCGCCCTTCCATTGGTGACTGCTGAGGATTGGGTGGCAATGACGGTGCCGGCGGCGTTACGCAGCTGGAAGGTGATATTGGTGATGCTGCCGAGAATAGAGGCGCCGACAGGGATGGAAGCGCCCGGTTCCACAGCATTGGGCATGGGATCAATGGTGATGGCACGGGCCTCCGCGCTCGTGCGGAGGGTCAGGGTGAAGGGCAGGTTGGCCGAGCGCTGTATGGTCGGCGGCGTGCCAAGGGTATCCAGCACCACTGCGGCGCCAGTCAGATTACCTGCGCGGACCGACAACATGGTGGTGCCATCAGCAGCCTGGACCAGCAGGATATCACCGAGGCGCACCCGGTCAGCGGCAGGCGCGAAATAGCCCGCCGCCTCAGTTTCGGTGCGGCTGTCTGTGGTGCGATAATGCCAAAAGGTGAAGCCGTTCGCGGCGCTGAGCGCCGAGAGATTGGACGCGATGAAGGGCATGGGCGCTCCTGATCCGTGCCGCACAGCAGGGCGGGCGCCCGGCTGGCCGCAAGGTTGGGGTGAAGGTTCAGGGAGGGGGGAGCTTCGGGCGCAATTCGGCCCTTGATGTGGGTTTAGATAAAGGAACTAAAGCCTAATGTCAAGGAAAAAATAGGGTGTTTCTGAATTTTGTCCTCACCCTCAAGAGTTCAATAATTTCCGCTACAAGAACCCCGTTAGCTTGCGGAGCCGCCCTGATGACCCGTCGCCTTTTCGCTTTCCTTGCCCTTCTGCTGCTGCCCTGCCTGGCCGCGGCGCAAGATCGTGTTGTGAATGTCTATAACTGGTCCGATTACATTGACCCCTATGTAGTGCAGCGCTTCACGCGCGAAACAGGCATTCGCGTGCGCTATGATGTCTATGACAGTCTTGAAACGCTGGAAGGCAAGCTTTCCGCTGGGCGTTCGGGCTATGATATCATTGTGCCGACCAGTGAGCCGAGCTTCGCGCGGCTGCTCCGCGCCGGCGCGCTTTCGCCGATTGATCGCGCACGCATTCCGAATTGGCGCAATCTTGATCCAACACTGATGGCGCGTGTGGCGGAAATTGATCCCGGCAATCGCCATGGGGCGATTTACTTGTGGGGCACGGTAGGGCTTGGCCTCCGTCTTGATCGGATCAAGGCCATCGCGCCTGATCTGGCGCTGGATGGCTTTGATGTGTTGTTGAAGCCGGAAAATGCGGCGCGGCTGGCGCGCTGCGGCATTATGGTGATGGATAGCCCAACCGATGTGCTGCCTTCCGTGCTGCGTTGGGCGGGGCGCGATCCGAATGCGCATTCCCTCGAAGATTTGCGCGTGGCTGAACAGGCGCTGATGGGCATTCGCCGGCATGTGCGCGCCGTCCTACCCTCGGGCTCCATTCTGGATGCTTTGGCCAATGGCGAAGCGTGTGTGGCGCTGACCTATTCCGGCGATGTCATCCAGGCGCAGGCGCGCGCAAAGGAAGCTGGGCGCGGTGTTGAAATTGGCTATGTGGCGCCGCGCCAGGGTGCCCAGCTTTGGTTTGACATGCTGGCGATCCCTGCTGATGCGCCCAATAAGGATGCCGCGTATGACTTCATTAATTTCCTGCTGCGGCCTGATGTGATGGCGGGTATCACCAATCATGTGCGCTACCCGAATGCGGTGCCGGCATCGCTTTCCGCCGTAGATGCCGCCGTGCGCGAAGACCGCAATGTCTATCCGGATGAGGCCATGTTGGCGGCGAGTTTTGTGGCGAGCACGCCGCCGCGAGACATTGAACGCGCGCGCAGCCGGTTGTGGTCGCGCTTCAAGGCGGGCCGTTGATCCGGTGCTGAAGGCAACCGGCCTGGAAAAGCGATTTGGCGCCGTGCCTGCGCTGGCGGGGCTTGATCTTGCGATCAATGCTGGCGAGTTCTTCGCGCTGCTCGGTGGATCAGGCTCCGGCAAATCTACGCTGCTGCGTGTGCTGGCGGGGTTTGAGGCGCCGGATGCGGGCGCGCTGACGCTGGATGGGCAGGATTTGCTGCCCGTACCGCCCTGGGCGCGGCCAATCAATATGATGTTCCAATCCTATGCGCTGTTTCCGCATATGAATGTCGCAGACAATATCGCCTATGGGCTGAAGCGTGCTGGTGTGGCAGCCGAAGATCGCCGCAGCCGCATTGCGGCAGCGCTTGATCTGGTGGGTTTGCAAGGGCTGGAAACGCGTCGGCCGCAGCAGCTTTCTGGTGGGCAAAAGCAGCGTGTGGCGCTGGCGCGCAGCCTGGTGATGCGCCCGCGCTTGTTGTTGCTGGATGAACCCATGGCAGCGCTGGATGCGGGGTTGCGTGAACGCACCGGGCTTGAACTGCGCGCCCTGCAACGCAAAACGGGTGCTGCCTTCATCATGGTGACGCATGACCAGCAGGAAGCGCTCGCGCTCGCGGATCGCATTGCCGTGCTGGAAGCCGGGCGCGTCGCGCAAATCGGCCCGCCGCAGGAAGTTTATGCACGGCCTGCGACACGTTTCGTCGCACGCTTTCTGGGTGCTGCGAATGTGCTTGAAGGGCGCATGCGGGATGGCGTGTTTGAAAGCGCAGAAGCGGGTACGGATATCGGCACTGACCTGCCGGCGGCAACAATCGCGGTTGCTTTGCGTGCGGAGCATATTCGCCTGACCAGCGCCGATGAAGCGCCTGTCATGACTGGTATTCTGGAAGATGCCGCGTTTCGCGGAGATGATTGGCTACTGATTATTCGCCTGCGTGGCGGCGCAAGGCTGCGCGTGGTGCATGGCGCGCCACCGCCCGCACCAGGCAGCGCTGTTGGCTTGGCATGGGGGACGGCATCGGTGGTGCCGCTTTTCGCGTGATTCGGCGCGGCATCTTGCTCGCCCCCTTATGGGCGTGGCTGCTGATGCTGGTGGCGGCACCAGTGCTGATTCTCGGCGTTATGGCCTTCGCCACCCCATCCGATGGTGTGCCGCCTTTCACGCTGGGCTTGCGCTTTGCTGCCTTCGCCATGTTGGTGGAAGATTTTTATTACGCCGAGGCTTTGCTCGCTGCCTTGCGCCTGGCCGCCACCACGGCAGGGCTTTGCCTATTGATTGCCTATCCCATGGCGCTTGGTATGGCAGGCGTGCGCCCTGCTTGGCGCTTACCATTGCTCGCATTGCTGATGCTGCCGTTCTGGACAGGCTTTTTGCTGCGCCTCGGTGCCTGGATCGGGCTATTGCGGGATGAGGGCCTGGTCAATCATCTGCTGCGCGGCCTGGGAATTACGGATGAGCCTTTGGCGTTGCTTTACACCGAAGGCGCGATGCTGGCCGGCATGGTGCATGCCTATCTGCCCTTTGCAGTGCTGCCGCTTTTCACCGCGCTGATCCGGCTTGATCCCGCGTTGTTGGAAGCGGCGGCTGATCTTGGGGCGCGGCCAGCGCGGCTATTCTTCAGCGTCACCTTGCCGCTGGCTTTGCCGGCCGCGGCGGCGGGGTTTCTGCTGGTGTTCATCCCGGCGGCGGGGGAATTCGTCATTCCCGAATTGCTTGGCCCGCCAGAGGCGCAGGTGATCGGTCGGGTGCTCTGGCAGGAATTTTTTCAGAACCGAGATTGGCCTTTGGCGGCGGCGCTGGCGCTGGCCTTGCTCGCGCTGCTGATCCTGCCGATTCGCTGGTTTCAAAGGCTGGGGGCGGGGGTATGAAGCCGGGCGGGTTTGTGCACGCGATGATGCTGGCGGGCTTCCTGTTTCTTTGGCTGCCCATTCTGCTGCTGGTGGGCTTTGCCTTCAGCGCGGATCGCATCCCCTTCCAATGGGGCGGGTTTTCGCTGCGTTGGTTTGGCGCCCTAGCCACCAATGAAAGATTGCTGGAGGCCGCATGGCTGTCGCTGCGCATCGCTGCCGCTTCTGCGACGCTGGCGGTGCTGATGGGTGGCGGCATTGCCTTTGCGCTGGCACGCTTTGGCCCCTTTCGTGGGCGGGCGCTGTTTGGTGCCTTGGCTGGCGCGCCGCTGGTGTTGCCGGAAGTGGTGATCGGGCTGTCGCTGCTGCTGCTTTTTGTCGCCTTGGAAGGGCTGATCGGCTGGCCGGCGGGCCGCGGCGCCTTCACCATCCTGCTTGCCCATGCCGGCTTTGGCGCGGCTTACGTGGCGGTGGTGGTGCAGGCTAGGCTGGCAGAGGCCGAACGCAGCCTGGAAGAAGCGGCGATAGATTTGGGGGCCTCGCCCTTTGTCGCCTTCCGGACCATCACCCTGCCCTTGATCGCGCCCGCCTTGATAGCGGGCTGGTTGTTGGCCTTCACGCTGTCGCTCGATGATGTGGTGATTGCCTCCTTCGTCTCGGGGCCGGCGGGGACCACGCTGCCGATTGCGCTGTTTTCCATGCTGCGCCTGGGGCTGACGCCAGAGGTGAATGCGCTCGGCGCCCTGGTGGTGCTGGGGGTGGGCAGCATGCTGGCCTTGGCGCTTTGGCTGTTGGGGCGCCGCCAGGCATGAAGTTCCGCCATGTTTCAGCCCTGGCTTTTGCGTTATAAACCCGCCATGCGCCTTCTGCCCCTGACCCTTGCCTTGCTGCTGGCCGCCTGTGCCGAGCGTTGGGAAAAGCCCGGCGCGACGGAAGCCGATTCGGACGCCGCGCAAGCCACCTGCACCGCCCAGGCAGCCGAGCAAATCAGGCCCGCCATGGTGTGGATGCAGGTCCAGCCGGCCTATTGGGATTCTGGCGAAACCCATTGCTGGACCAGCCCCAATGGCGTGACGAACTGCACCCGTCGGCCACCGCGGCTCCGCCCGCCCATCTATGATTGGGTGGATGTGAATATCCCGATCAGGCAGGAAGCCCGCGCAAAATGCCTAGCTGAGCAGGGATTTACCTATAAGGGGCTTAGGCCGCTGCGGCTTTTTTAAGCGCGGAGCATTTTCAAGCCAAGTGGAATCACTTGGCGGCTCGGAAAATGCGACCAAACAATGGCTTAGAGCATATCTGCCGCCGCAGTGGGCGGCGGAGATGCTATAAGCGGGTTGATGCTGCGGGGGCAGAGGATTAGGTTGCCGCCCTTGCTGCAAAGGTCTTTCCCATCATGAAGCTCATCGCCGATCGCCTCGATCGTATTTCGCCCTCCCTCACCATTGCCATGACGGCCAAGGCGCGCGCGCTGAAGGCTGCGGGCAAGGATATCATTGGCCTGTCGTCCGGGGAGCCGGATTTCGACACCCCACGCAATGTGAAAGACGCGGCGATTGCGGCGATTGAACGCGGTGAGACGAAATACACCGATGTCGCCGGCACGGTGGAACTCCGCCGAGCGATCTGCACCAAGTTCAAGCGCGACTCGGGGATTGAGTACACGCCTGAGGAAATCCTGGTCGCCACCGGCGGCAAGCAGGTGATCTTTGATGCGCTGGTTGCGACGATCAATCCAGGTGATGAGGCGATCATCCCCGCCCCCTGCTGGGTTTCCTACCCGGATATTGTGGCGCTGGCGGAAGGCACGCCGGTAATCGTGCAATGCGGCCAGAATTCCGGCTTCAAAATGACCGGCGAGCAGTTGGAAGCCGCGATCACGCCCAAGACCAAGTGGCTGATCCTGAACAACCCCTGCAACCCAACCGGCGCTGCCTATAACGCGGCCGAGATCAAGGCGCTGACGGATGTGCTGATGCGCCATCCGCATGTGTGGGTATTCACTGACGATATCTACGAAAAGCTGGCCTATGATGGCTTCAAGCCAGCTACCGTTTTGGAAGTGGAACCGCGCCTGAAGGACCGCACAGTCACCATGAATGGCTGTTCCAAGGCCTATGCCATGACCGGTTGGCGCATCGGCTTTGCCGGCGCGCCGCTTACGCTGATCAAGGCGATGGACAAGCTGCAAAGCCAGTCAACCTCCAACACGTCTTCCGTGTCTCAGGCGGCGGCGGTGGAAGCGCTGACCGGGCAGCAGGACAGCATTGAGGATATGCGCAAGGTCTATGAACGCCGGCGCA
>CAIYMY010000037.1 GCA_903927465.1 uncultured Rhodospirillales bacterium
CGCCCGGCGCCTTCATTTATCTGGCCGTACTTGGCTTCAATCTGCTGGGGGATGGCTTACGCGATATTCTTGACCCGCGGAGCAATCGTGGATGACGGCGCTGCTGGAAATCCGAGATTATCGCCTGGCCTTCGATAGTTTTGATGGCACAGCGCAGGTGCTGGATGGTATTGACCTGGCGCTTGAAGCGGGCGGTACGCTCGGCATTGTCGGCGAAACCGGATGCGGGAAATCGGTGCTGGCCCGCAGCCTGCTTGGTCTCAATCCCATGCCGCCAGCGCGGGTAGTCTCTGGGCAGATCGCGTTTCGTGGAGAGGATATCCTGAATCTGCCGGAACGGGCCATGCGGCGGCTGCGCGGGCGCGCCATTTCCATGATTTTTCAGGACCCCGCATCTTATCTCAATCCGCTTCTCGCAATTGGCACACAGATGGAAGATGCGATCCGCGGCCAGGATCAGGCAGCGGGCGTGAAGCAGCGGCCGCGATCTGCCGCGCGCGCGCAAGCCACGTCATTGCTGGCGGCCGTTGGTCTGCCTGAGCCGGCGCGGCTGCTGGATAGCCATCCCCATATGCTCTCCGGCGGCATGCGTCAGCGCGTGCTGATTGCCATGGCGCTGGCTGGTGAGCCCGCGCTGCTGGTGGCAGACGAACCCACCACCGCGCTTGATGTCACCGTGCAGGCGCAGGTTTTGGCGCTGATTGCGCGCCTGGTCGCCGAACGGGGCCTGGCGCTGATGTTGATCAGCCATGATCTGGGCGTTGTCGCTTCCGCCTGCACCCGCATCGCAGTCATGTATGCGGGGAATGTGGTTGAAGAAGCGCCAACTGACGATCTGCTCACGCGGCCACTGCATCCTTATGCGCGCGGTTTGATTGCTGCTGTGCCGGATCTTGATCATCCAGAACGTCGCCCGCAGGGCATTCCCGGCAGTATTCCTGGCTTAATTGCGCCACCGAAAGGCTGCCGTTTCCATCCGCGTTGCCCCGCCGCAACCGCGCTTTGCCGAAGCGAAAAGCCTCTCACGCGCGAGATTCTGCCAGGCAGGCGCGTCGCCTGCCACCATGCCACGCCATGACAGGGGCCTTGCTGCATGCCGAAGGTCTGGCGAAGATATTTGAAGGGCGGCGGCGCCTGTTTGGCCCCGTACCGCAGGTGCACGCCGTTGCCGATGTCACCATCACTCTGGAACGCGGAGCGGCGCTTGGTGTGGTTGGCGAAAGCGGCTGCGGCAAATCCACCCTCGCGCGCCTGCTGCTACGTCTTATTCCCCTGAGTGCCGGACAGATTATTTTTGATGGGCAGGACATCACTGAGTTGAATGAAAACGCCATGCGCCCGCTGCGGCGACGCATGCAATTGATTCACCAAAACCCCTCCGCCGCGCTTGATCCAAGGCTGACCGCTGAGGCGGCTGTGGCGGAACCTTTACGCGTACAGCGCATCGCCTCTGGCCGCGTCTTGCGAGATCGTGTTGCCGCGTTATTGGCCGAGGTCGGCTTGCCGCCTGCCTTTTTGCATCGTTTTCCGCATGAATTATCGGGTGGGCAGAAGCAGCGGGTTTGTATTGCGCGCGCGCTCGCGCTTGAACCTGATATCCTGGTGCTGGATGAACCGACTTCGGCGCTTGATGTTTCCGTACAGGCACAAATTCTTGAGGTGCTGGAGGCTTTACGCAAGCGCCGTGGTCTTGCGTATCTTTTCATCAGCCATAATCTGGCCGTGGTACGCCAAAGCTGTGATCGCGTTGCCGTGATGTATCTCGGCCGTATTGTGGAAGAAGGCACGGCGGCCGAAGTGCTGGGGCAACCGCGCCATCCCTATACGCGCGCCTTGCTGGCTTCCGTGCCTCGGCTTGATACGCGTGGCGCAGCACCGGCCGCGCCGGGGGAACCGCCCAATCCAGCGGCGCCGCCGCCTGGTTGTGCGTTTCATCCACGTTGTCCCTTGGCTATAGATGCCTGCCGAGAGACCTTGCCGCCCTTGACCAATCTTGGCGATGGCCATCTGGTGCGCTGCCCGCGCATTGGCTTTGGCTGAGATTTTTGGCGTGCGTGAGCGCGCCTTCTGGTCTTTACGCGACCGGCGGACCCCGCCATGATCACGTAGTCTGCGTTTTGAGCGCTTTGATATTTTTTATGCGAAACCGGCGCTTTTAGCTTTTGGAGCACGACATGGCGGCGCTTCCAGTCTTTGTTATCGGTCAGGCCCCACGCCCGGATTTGGAGGCGGAAATCGCCGCCGCCGCGCCCGGGCTTCCTATCACGCTCCGTGGCGCGCTTGATGGTCTTTCGCGTGCGGAAATCACCGCGATCGCTCCACAGGATGGTGCCGATACGCTATTCACCATGCTGCCTTCGGGCGAAGGCGTCGCCATTTCCAAAGCAGCCGTTACGCTGCGCATGCGCGCGATGCTTGCAGAAACGCAGGGTGCGGTATTGCTGGCCTGTACCGGCAGCTTCAAAGGCCTGCCGGAAAGGCCGGATTTGGTGCAGCCTTCCGCCGTGCTGAATGGCATGGCCGAGGCTTTGCTGCCGCGCGGCAGGCTTGGCCTATTTGTGCCATTGCCGGAACAAGCGGCAGCCCTTGGCGCATCACGCGCCCGGGAAGGGCTTTCCATCTCTGTTCTACCCTTGCGGCCTCATGCCGATGCAGCAACGCGCGCGGCGGCGATGGCGCAAATGGCCGCAGAGAAGCCTGATCTGGTGCTGCTCGACTGCATTTCCTACACGCGGGAGGATAAGGCCGCCGCCATGGCCGCTATGCCCTGCCCTGTCCTACTTTCCGTTGCGGTGGCCGCCCGTGCCGCCGCTTCCCTGCTGCCGGAGCCCTGATGCGCGAAATCACCTTGGATGAAATTGAGGCGCTGGCCGTTGGCGCTTGGGTACTAGGCACGGGGGGCGGAGGTTCGCCCTATCTCGGCCTGCTGAATATGCGCCGGCTTTATGCCGAAGGAAAACGGGTGCAACTGATGGACCCGGATGAATTGGCCGATGACGACATGGTTGCCGTTGTCTCCAATATGGGCGCGCCTTTGGTTGGGCAGGAAAGGCTGGTGGATAGCGCGAATATTGGCCGCGCCGTGACCTTAATGGAGGAGTATCTCGGCTATTCCTTCCGCGCGATCATGAGTGTTGAGATTGGCGGCAATAATGGCGTACAGCCGTTTTTGGCCGCTGCCGAAACCGGCAAGCCGGTGGTTGACGCAGATGCCATGGGCCGCGCCTATCCTGAAGCGCAGATGACTTCCTTCGCGGTGGGTGATCTGAAGCCCTGGCCGCTATCCCTGGTGGATCCGCGCGGCGTTGAAGGTATTGTGGCGAAGGTGCCCTCCTGGAAATGGATGGAGCGCCTTTCGCGTAAAATGTGCGTGGAAGTCGGCTCTATCGCCGCCACCTGCAAGGCGCCACGGACCGGGGCGGAAGTGAAGCGCTGGGGGATTTTGCGCACGACAACCCAGGCCATCGCACTCGGCCAGGCTATTCTTCTGGCGCAGAAGGAACACCGTGACCCGGTGCAGGCAATTCTCGATTCCGAAAAAGGCCTGTTGCTGTTCCGGGGCAAGGTTGCCGATATTGCGCGCCGCACCACGGAAGGTTTTCTGCGTGGCACGGCAAAACTGGACGGGCTGGATGGCTGGCGCGGACAGGGTTTTGAACTGGCCTTTCAGAATGAATGGGCCGTGGGCTGGCTGGATGGCGTGCCGCGCGTGATGACGCCAGATTTGATTTGCGTGCTGGATAGCGTGAGTGGCGAAGCTATTGGGACGGAGACCTTACGCTATGGCCAACGCGTGACAGTGGTGGCCTTACCTGCGCCCAAGGTCTTTCTTTCGCCGCGTGGTTTGGATTTTGTCGGGCCGCGCGCCTTTGGGTATGACCTTGATTTCCGCTCCGTCTTCGATGGAGTACCGACATGAGGCGCCGCATCGGGATTGATGTGGGCGGCACCAATACGGATGCCGTCCTGCTGCAAGATGACCAAGTCCTGCATGCCATCAAAACACCGACCACGGCGGATGTGCTGACCGGCGTGCGTTTGGCATTGCAGGATGTAGCCCGCACCGTCGGCACGCAGGGCGTGCAGGCCGTGATGATTGGCACCACGCATTTTGTGAATGCGGTGGTGCAGCGACGGGACCTCGCGCCCGTAGGGGCATTACGCATCGGCTTGCCGGCGGCGAAATCCCTGCCGCCCTTTTGCGATTGGCCGGAAGATCTTGCCGCCATCGTGCGCGGGCAGGTGCATATGGTGGAAGGCGGCCTTGATTATGATGGCCGCCCCATCATGCCGTTGGATGAAGGCGCGGTCGCTGCCGCGGCGCGTAGCATGAAGGCGGCGGGGATTTCCTGCATCGCTGTCAGCAGTATTTTCTCGCCACTCGATCCCGGCATGGAAGATCGTGCGGCTGAGATTCTACGCCAGGAAATACCAGGTGCAGCCATTACCCTTTCTCACGACCTTGGACGAATTGGGCTATTGGAACGTGAGAATGTCGCGCTGCTTAATGCCTGCCTCGCGCCATTGGCGCGACATACGGTGCAAGCGTTTGAAGAAGCGCTGCGCCAGGCTGGCATCGCCGCATCGCTTTTCATTACGCAGAATGACGGTACTGTTATCCGTGCGGAGCTGGCGGCGCGTTTCCCCGTGCTCTCCTTCGCCTCTGGCCCCACGAACTCCATGCGCGGCGCTGCTTTTCTGACCGGCATCAAGGATGCGCTGGTGGTTGATGTCGGCGGCACCACCAGCGATATCGGTGCACTAAAGGCGGGCTTCCCGCGTGAAGCCAATGCGGTGGTGCGCATCGGTGGGGTGCGTACCTTATTCCGCATGCCAGATTTGCTCTCCATTGGACTTGGCGGTGGTTCGCATGTCGAAACGCGTCAGGATGGACGTATCGTGATTGGGCCGCGTAGCGTGGGTTTCCGTCTGCCGGAATTGGCGCGCATTTTTGGCGGACCGCAATTAACCACGAGCGATATCGCGGTACGGGGAGGCTTGCTTTCACTGGGCGATCCCAGGCGCGTATCTGATCTTGACCAGGGCTTTGTAAAGGCCGCGCTGGCAGAGGCGGCGCGCATGTTGGAAGAATCGGTGGACCGCATGAAGACCGATGCAGCGGAAGTGCCCTTGTTGGCTGTCGGCGGCGGGGCATTTTTGGTGCCTGACAGCTTGCCTGGCGTGTCCGAAGTCTTGCGCCCCGCCCATGCGGCCGTAGCCAATGCGGTTGGCGCTGCCATTGCGCAGGTCAGCGGAGAAGCCGATCAGGTCTTCCAGGGCCTTTCGCGTGCCGAAGCAATGGTCGAAGCGGAACGCATCGCACGTACCCGCGCGGTTGAAGCGGGGGCGGATGGTGCGACGCTCTCGCTTGTGGATATCGAGGATTTGCCCATTGCATATCTGCCAGGTGGGGCGCTGCGTGTGCGCGCAAGGGTAGTGGGCGAAATTGCGGCCCAGAAGGTGACATGAGGATGCAAGCAGTCAGTCGGCGCGGCCTTCTTGCAAGCGTATCTGGGGCGCTTGCCATGCCTGCATTGGCGCAGGAAGCCTACCCTGCGCGATCAGTGCGTATCATCGTGCCCTTCGCCGCCGGCGGCGGTGCGGATGCCGTAGCGCGGGCATTGGCACAAAAACTCTCTGAACGCATGGGGCA
>CAIYMY010000038.1 GCA_903927465.1 uncultured Rhodospirillales bacterium
GGGGGCGGTTCGCGGAAAGCCTCTGCGCACGACCTTTTCTGACAAGGCGGCGCCTTGTCGAAGGGATCACGTCAATCGGGAATTCCAGGCAGCGGCGCCGAACCGGCTTTGGGTCTCTGACTTCACAAGGCATGTTTGGTCGCATTTTCCGAGCCGCCAAGCGTTTCGCTTGGCTTGAAAATGCTCCGTGTCTCGACCTGGACTGGCTTTGTTTATGTCGCTTTCATCATTGATGCCTTTTCCCGCCGGATCGTCGGCTGGCGTGTCAGCCGCACGGCGCATACGGGGTTCGTGCTTGATGCGCTGGAGCAGGCTTTGCATGACAGGCGGCCCCTGCATCGCGGCGGCCTGGTCCATCACAGCGACAGGGGCAGCCAGTATGTCTCGATAAAATATACGGAAAGGCTGCGGGAAGCCGAGATTGAGCCTTCTGTCGGCAGTGTCGGCGATAGCTACGACAACGCGCTCGCCGAGACCATCAACGGGCTTTACAAAACCGAGGTCATTCACCGGCGCGGGCCGTGGCGCAGCTTCGAAGCCGTGGAATTCGCCACCTTGGAATGGGTAGATTGGTTCAATAACAGACGCTTGTTGTCACCAATCGGCTATATTCCGCCCGCGGAAGCCGAAGAACGCTACTATGCCTCACTGGATCATCCAGCCATGGCAGCGTAACTTAAGCAAAACAGCCTCCGGCAAACCCGGGGCGGTTCAAACGCCGCGCACGCATGAATCCGAGGAGCGCCTGGATCACGGACAAGGTTCCACTTTTGGCCATCGTCGAACGGCAAGTCTGGGATCAAGTTCAAAGCCAGCTCTCGGCACGCAGCATCTCAACAGGGCCCGCTCTTCCGTCCGAAAATCTCGGGACCAGACTTTCAAATGCACGCCGCCCGCGCTGGGCACTGGCAGGCTTGGTGCGGTGCGGCCTTTGTGACGGCCCAATGTCCGTCATGGGCTCACAAGGCCGCCTCGGCTGCGCCAACCACGTCGAGCGCGGAACATGCGAAAACCGGCGAACCGTATTGCGGGACGCCCTGCTTAGCCGCGTACTTAATGGGCTAAAGGAGCATCTTCTGGCGCCGGAGCTCGTGGCGGAGTTTGTGCGCGCGCATATTGCGGAGACCAACGCGGCAAACCTGAACCGCAAGACCCTCGAATCTTCACTCGAGCAGCAAAAGTCCAAATTGGACCGCCAAATCCGAAACCTTCTGGATCTGCTAAAGGAGGGCCACGGCGGCTCGGCGATGGCTGGTGAGTTGCGGGAGGTTGAAAACCAAAAGGCGCAAATCGAGGCTGACATCGCGGCGACAGCTCAACCTGAGCCAGTGCCTGTTCTGCATTCGAGCCTGCCCGATCTCTACCGACGTCAGGTTGAGGCACTGGAGGAGAGCCTGCGCAACAGTGAGATGGCGACTGATGCGATCTCTTCGCTGCAGTCTCTGATTGGTGCTGTCCGGATTACGCCGCGAGAGGGCCGCGGTGCGTATGATGTGGCGCTTGTTGGGGATTTGGCCGCGTTTATGGTCGCGGGCGATGCTGGGGTGGCCGTAGGCCGCCGAGCTAAGTCTATGAATTCAGGAGGTAAGATTGGTTTATTGTCAGCGTTGGATGCGGGGACGCGCTACCAGCTTGATTTGCTATTGAATGCCTAGCGAAGATCAGCATAGCCAAGTGACGATGCCCAAGAAACAGGGGGACAGGAAGCTCGGGCAGCTGTTGGCCGGGTCCGGGCACAGGATGATGGCCTCCCCCAGCCTCTGGATGACAGCGAGGCGGCGTGCCTCCCCTCCCCCCAAGTGCCTGCGTGGCCCAATGTATGCCGACGGCGGGCAGCGGAGCCGTGGCGGGAAATGACCGAGCCACTTTGGCTATGCTGAGAATGCCACAGCCCGTCGTACCAGATTGGCGCCAAGGCCTCCCCCCCCACGTGAGCTCCAAGGCAGTCCGGCTAGCCCGCGCACGGTAATTAGGGGGCAATTCGTCCACCATCCATCATAATCCTTGCTCCTTTAGGCATTCGGAGACTGTTTTGGTCACACATAAATAGTACATATGGATTTCTATAATCTATTCATGATACATATACAGCATGAGCAAACCATCCACGCGCCCCTATTCACGCTACGGACGGCAGGCCGTCGAGTTGCTCGGGCACGCCATCCGCAGCGCCCGCCTTGAACGAAAAATGACCATCGCGGAGGTCGCAGAACGCGCCGGGGTATCGCGCGGCCTGTTACATCGTATCGAAGGGGGCGACATGGGTTGCTCCATCGGCGCAACCTTTGAGGTCGCCGCGATTGTCGGCGTCCGGCTATTTGATGCGGGGCCGGATACCCTCACCCAGCATTTGGGCCTGGCACGCGAAAAGCTTACGCTCCTACCGAAATCGGTGCGCCAGAGCCCGAAGGCGGTGAAAGATGATTTCTAAGCCGCAGCAGGACGAAGCCTATGTTTGGATCTGGCTGCCAGGCGCCACTCAGCCTGTTGTAGCGGGTCGGATCTCCCGGCATGGCGAACGTCTCAGCTTCAATTATGGTCAGAGTTACCTTGACCGCTCCGAGGCTATCCCGATTTTTGAGCCAGAGCTGCCGCTGCAGCGCGGATTGATTTCCCCGGCGGCTGGGCTGAGCATGGCTGGGTGCCTGCGGGATGGTACTCCGGATGCCTGGGGGCGCCGGGTCATCCTCAATCATCTCTTCGGCCGCGCAGGCCGGGATACCGATATCGGTACGCTCGATGAACTTAGCTACATGCTGGCGTCCGGCTCGGATCGGATTGGGGCGCTGGATTTCCAAGCCTCGTCCACCGAATACGAACCGCGCGGAGCCCAAGCGGCAGGCCTTGAGGAGCTTCTCGGCGCGGCGGAGAAGATCGAGAAGGGTATTCCCCTGACGCCAGAGTTGGACCAGGCGCTGCTCCATGGCAGTTCCATTGGTGGAGCGCGACCAAAGGCGATGATTGAGGATGCTGACCGAAAACTGATCGCCAAGTTTTCGTCCTCGACAGACACCTATAACGTCGTGAAATCCGAATATGTTGCCATGCGGCTTGCCGCGAAGCTTGGACTTGATGCGGCGCCGGTGCAATTGGCCCATGTAGCGGGCAAGGATGTCTTGCTGGTCGAGCGCTTTGACCGAGTGCGAGCCGAGGCAGGATGGCAGCGCCGCGCCATGGTATCCGCCCTGACCCTTTTTGGCCTCGACGAGATGATGGCTCGATACGCGAGCTACGCTGATCTGACGGAGATCATTCGCCACCGCTTCTCGCAGCCGAGAGAGACTTTGCGCGAATTGTTCGGGCGGCTGACTTTCAACATCCTCTGCGGCAATACGGATGACCATGCCCGTAATCATGCTGCCTTTTGGGATGGCAAGCAGCTCGCGCTAACACCAGCTTATGACCTATGTCCACAAAATCGGACAGGAAATGAGGCTTCTCAGGCCATGCCGATCACGGGGGACGACCGCATGAGTCGCCTCACAACCTGCTTGGAGGCTGCGCCGAATTTCTTGCTTGATACCAGGGCAGCGGAAGACCTGATCGCGGATCAGATTGAGCGGCTGCACGCTGCTTGGCCAGAGGTCGCAGAGGAAGCCGCGCTGACAGAAATTGACCGTGCGGTACTTGCAGGTCGTTCCTTTCTCAATCCATTCATCTTTGAGGGGGCTTCACCGCGACTTTCGCGCGCGCGCCTCGCGACATAAGGCATGTGACTGGACAAGGGATTTGCGGCAAAGACCTTTCCTTGGCAGTCGGGAGTTTTATGAGTTCCTAAATTCATCCAAGCGCAAAAAGCAAGAAATTGTCCAACGTCAAATGATTTGAGGCCGATTGGAGGGCTGGCTTACGGGGCGCAATCGCCGCGCAAATCGGGGGCGGTGAATGCGGCGGGGGAAGGAGCCAGCGCCAGCAGGGATAGCCTTCCGTTCACTGCGCGGGCGGCCAGGATGGTGAAGAGGGTGTGATGGGCTGCCTACAGCACCAAGATTGAGCATGACTACTCATCTTCACTCTCCTTGGGGTTACGAAGAGCCAGAAATCCTCCGTAACTCAATTCGCCAATTTGGTCCCATAGGTGCTGACGCCGGACAGAGCCACGTGTCCGGTCGAATTGGGGGCTGGTCCACCCGGTACCTGGCGCAATTAGCCTTTTATGGGGTTGAGAGCCGTTTTTTCGGCCTCCTGCCTGCCGATAGCTTGGCAAATCGTGCGATGGTTGAGCCGATGACAATGCGAGTCCTGATCCTCGGCGGCTATGGTAACTTCGGCAGCTATGTCGCGCGGGCCCTGAAGGACGATCCGGCGATCACCCTGATCATAGCCGGGCGATCCCTGGCCAAGGCCCAGGCCTTTGCTGCTGCCCTTGATGCGGTCAATCCTGCCGAAGCGGCGGCAGTGGATATAGGCGGTGATCTTACCCATTCATTTGTATCGTTGCGCCCTGGTCTGGTTATTCACACCGTGGGTCCGTTCCAGCACCAAAGCTATGCCGTGGCGGAAGCGGCGATCTCAGCAGGCGCGCATTACTGCGACCTTGCCGATGCCCGCACCTTTGTCCGGAACATTGGGTCGCTTGATCAGGCGGCACGCAAGAAGGGTGTGGCGATCATCTCCGGTGCCAGTTCAGTGCCATGCCTCACGGCGGCCTATCTGGACGATGCTGCGCGTCACTTCGCCCAAATCGAAGCAGTCGATTACGGCATCACAGCAGCACAACAGACCAATCGCGGTCTCGGCACGGCAAGCGCCGTTCTTTCCTATGTGGGGCGTCCCTTCACCACCTTGATCGACGGCCGCATGCAGCGGGTATTCGGGTGGCAGGGTCTGCATAGTGAGGTTTATCCCGAGTTAGGCCGACGCTGGTTTGGCTATTGCGATGTGCCCGACCTGGAGTTGTTTCCCCTTCGCTACCCAACCCTCAAGCAGATACGCTTCGGCGCCGGACATGAGATCGCCATTCTGTCAACGCCGGTTGAAATCTGACCCACTTTCCGGCTGGGTGCCGGTCGAAACCTGACCCACTTTTTTACCCAGGGATGGGGCTAGCCCCATCCCTGGGTATCGTCCGTCATCTCCCTTGCCTTTTGTCCATGACGCCCGCGCTTCGTTTATCCTTCAGCCGGTAACTCTCGCCGCTGATTTGAACCACGGTCGCGTGATGCAGCAGGCGATCCAGCATGGCGGCTGTCAGCACAGCTTCACCTGCAAAGGCCTGGTCCCAGCTTCCGAAAGTGAGGTTCGAGGTGAGGATCATGGCCCCACGCTCATAGCGCTTGCTCACCACCTGAAAGAATAGATTGGCCTGTTCGCGGCCCATCGGCAGATAGCCGATCTCATCAATGATCGGCAGGCGATAGGTATTCACCGCCCGGTGCAAGACCTCCTTTACTCGGCCCTGGCGCTGCGCTGTCTCCAACAGCATCACAAGGTCCGCCGCGGTGGTAAAGCGAACCTTCCAGCCGCGTTGTGTCGCCATGTAGCCAAGCGCAATGGCCAGATGTGTCTTGCCCACCCCAGATGGCCCAAGCATGACGACATTCTCCGCCCGCTCAACAAAGGCCAGGCTGGCCAATTCCGTGATTTGCTGACGCGGGGCGCCAGTGGCAAAGCCGAAATCATCGCCATCCAGCGTCTTGATCGCAGGAAAGCCTGCCGTGCGGGCAAACATCTCCCGCGCCCGCGCGCGGCGCGTTTCCCTCTCACCCTTCAGTGTATCCTCAAGGAAGTCGCTGAACGACGCATCCCGTGCAGCAGCTGCCTGAGCAGTCGCAAGGTAAAGATCAGGCACCGCCGCCAAGTGCAATTCCGAACAGAGTTCGGCAATCCGCGCATGCTGCAGTTCGCTCATGGCGCCGCATCCATGCTCAGCGCCGTCGGGAATAGCGTTTCGTATAATGCCAGCGGGTGCTGCAGCCCGACCAGCGGGCGCAGCAATGGCGATGATGCTGCTGCCATAGCCACCCTGGCCTGGCCGCCATAGGGTGGCGGGATGGGGCCAAGCTGGGGGCGTTCCAACTCCAGCCGATCCGCAGGTATCTCACCAGTGGTGGCATGCCGCCTGGCATTCGCCACTTCACGCAACCAACGCCCGGCGGCGAGGTTCTGCCGCCGCCGTATCCACTACCAAGCCCTCAGCCGCCATACGGCTCGCCAAAGGCAGCCAAAAATTGCCGCGCATGTAGCGGATAAACCGCTCCACTTTGCCCTTGCTCTGCGCGCGATACGGGCGGCAGAGCCGAGGGCGGAAGCCGCAATGCCGCGCGAAATCAAGAAAACCAGCCTGAAAGCGGTGCTGCCCATGGCCATAGCGGTCACGTTCCTGCACCACGGTGCGCATATTGTCGTACAGCACTTCCCGCGGCACGCCGCCAAATGTCAAAAAAGCATGTTCATGGCAGGAAAGCAGCGTCTCCAGCCGTTCATCACCGACGAATTCAATATACGCCGCCCGGCTCCATCCCAGCGTTGCCACAAATACCGAAAGCCGATCCGCGCCACGCCGGATCACCGCCCAATCCACTTGCATCTGCTCGCCCGGCGCCGTCTCAAAGCGGACCACAGGCGCCGCAACCGCCAACGGGCGCCGCAGCATCAGATGGTCCTTGAGGATGGTGTAGCCGCCAGTATAGCCGCGTTCCCGAAGCTCTCGCAGCAATACCGTCCCAGCAAGCCGGTCGGGCGCTGCCTCCGCAAGTCGCTTGGCAATGTAGTCATCAAACGCCGCCAGTTTGCCTGAACGTCGCGGCCGCGGGCGATACCGATCCGCATCATCATCGCGCAGGTAGCGCCGCACGGTGTTGCGCGACACCCCAATTTCCCGCGCAATCGCGCGCAAACCTTTGCCTCGTTTGGCCAATAGACGGATCTCCAATGCCATTTCTCCCACAAGCATAAAGACCCCCATCCACATGATAGGGGCACCATAAAGCCTGGGTCAGGTTTCAACCGGCACGTGGGTCAGTTTTACTACGGCGCTAACACTAAGGGATGAGACAGCCCAGCGTGCCCTAATTAAGCTGCGGCTTCTGGTGACGGCCCTTGGTCAAATCTCGGCGCGGTCGGAGCTAGAGGACCGTGCCAAGCAGATACGTAGGCGATAATGCCTGTTTAAGCCGTCAGGCTTGGCCATTCGGACTGCAAGCGCCAGGCGTGTTAGCGTACGGTGCTCCCGGACGAATGTCATTCTAAAGCGCTGATTTCCTGAGATTTTCAATCGAGGTTTGCGATGACCAACAGTTGCGTAATCTATGCCCGCTACAGCTCTGACAACCAGTCTGAGCACTCCATTGATGACCAGTTGCGCATCTGCCGGGCGCGCGCAGAGCGTGAGGGGTGGCAAGTGGTCAGCGTATTTACTGACTATGCCCTCTCGGGGGCGAGTACCCTGCGCCCTGGCTATCAGCAATTACTGGACCTGATCCGCCGAGGTGGGGCAGACATTGTTCTCGCCGAGTCGCTCGATCGCTTTTCGCGCGACCAGGAGCACATCGCGGGCTTCTTTAAACAGGCGCAATTCGTCGCTGCCAAGATCATGACGCTGGCAGAGGGCGAGGTCAGCGAGCTTCATATCGGCCTTAAGGGCACGATGGGGGCGCTATACCTCAAGGATCTCGCCGACAAGACTCGACGCGGCCAGGCGGGCAGGATTCATGCAGGCGGCAGCGCGGGCGGGTTGAGCTTCGGATATCGCGTACGCAGGGGGCTGCGCCCGGACGGCTCTCTGATCAGCGGCGAAATGGACATCGACGAGGATCAGGCGAAGATCATCCGCCGTGTGTTTGGTGCCTATAACACTGGGCAGTCGCCCAGGTCCATCGCCAAAGAACTGAACGCCGAAGGTATCCCCGGGCCACGCGGCGGCAAATGGAGCGCTTCCTTGCTACTGGGCAGCGCCACACGAGAAACGGGCCTATTGCGGAACCGGTTGTATATCGGCGAACGCGTGTGGGACCGCCAGCGTTGGATCAAGGATCCAAGCACCGGCAAGCGCGTGGCGCGCCAGAACCCAAAAGAGAAGTGGATCGTAAAGCATGTGCCTGACTTGGCCGTGATCGATCGGACGACCTGGGAGGGGGCACAGGCGCGATTATCTGCAAGCCGCCAAAGCGTCCTCCAAAAAGAGGAGCCGAGTTCTGGCGAACAGCAAAACCTCGGTAGGCGCCTTGGTGCATTGCGGCGTCCAAAATGGCCGCTGGCAGGCTTGGTTCGCTGCGGGCGCTGTAATGGCCCAATGAGCGTTATGGGCGCGAACGGTAGGTTGGGCTGTGCGAACCATGTTGAGAGAGGGACATGCGATAATCCAAGA
Organism: uncultured Rhodospirillales bacterium; assembly: GCA_903927465.1. Lineage (GTDB taxonomy): Bacteria > Pseudomonadota > Alphaproteobacteria > Acetobacterales > Acetobacteraceae > Neoroseomonas. Next base: position 8,309 of record CAIYMY010000038.1, read on the forward strand.
ACAATTTTAAGAGATCGGCTGCTGGGTCGGGTCCTGGCTGGAATTAAGGAACGGCTGCTTGCACCAGACCTTGTGGACCAGTTTGTCGCGACCTTCGTGGCCGAGGTGAATGCGGCCAACAGCCAGCGCGGCAACCGGCAGGCGTTACTCATCCAGCAAAAAGCCAAGGTTGAGCGGCAAATCCGCAATATGTTGGAGATGATCAAGGAGGGCCACGGGACCGCCGCGATGGTGGCCGAGTTGCGTGTAACAGAGCATCGTCTAGCGGAGCTGTCGGTCCAAATCGCAGCTGAGCATCACCCAGAGACGGTGCCTGTCCTCCATCCAAACCTGCCTGAACTCTATCGCCGCCGCGTTGAAGCTCTCGAGGTTTCTTTGGGCGATCCATCGACCTGCCTTGCGGCGACCGAGGCGCTTCGTGGGCTGATTGATGCCATTCAGATTCATCCAGGTGAGCGTCGCGGCGAGCTTGCCGTGAACCTGCGAGGTGACCTCGCGGCGTTTTTACGATCTTCGGATGAGGATGGGGTTGCAGCGACGAAGGTTGGGCTTCGCCGTGCTGTGAACGTTTGTTCTGGTGATGTTATGGGATCGTTGGATGCGGGGACAGGATTTGAACCTGTGACCTTCAGGTTATGAGCCTGACGAGCTACCGGGCTGCTCCACCCCGCGTCGGGTGATTTGTTGTGTGTATAATCCTGTATGGTGGCTCGGCGGCGACCGACTCTCCCGCGTCTTAAGACGCAGTACCATGGGCGCAGGTGTGTTTCACGGCCGTGTTCGGGATGGGAACGGGTGTTGCAACACCGCGATAGCCACCGAGCCA
>CAIYMY010000039.1 GCA_903927465.1 uncultured Rhodospirillales bacterium
CTATACCACCACCAAGCATTCCATCACGGGGCTGACGAAATCCCTCATGCTCGATGGCCGCAAATACGATATTTGCGCGGGGCAGATTGATATCGGCAATGCCGCAACGCCCATGACGCAGCGCATGACGCGCGGCGTGAAGCAGGCGGATGGCAGCGTGGCGGTTGAACCCACCATGGATGCCGCGCATGTCGGCAATGCCATTCTGCACATGGCCAATCTGCCGCTGGAAGCGAATATCTTCACGCTGACCATCAAGGCAACCAAGATGCCCTTCGAAGGGCGCGGCTGAAGCGTTATGGCCACTCATCAGCTCAAGGTTCAGGAACCCTTCCGCGCGCTGTTTTATGCGCCGTTCTATGCCGCACTTGCGCGCGGCGATTATGCGGCGGAAGGGGTGGAGGTAACACTGCTGCCCGGCGCCGTGCCATCGCTTGCGAAGGATTCGGTATTGGACGGCACGGCGGACCTCGCCTGGGGTGGGCCGATGCGTCTGTTGCTGGCACATGATGCCGATCCCGCCTGCCCTTTGCGCCTGTTCGGCGCAGTGGTGATGGGCGATCCCTTCTTCCTGGTCGGGCGGCAAGCCAACCCCGGCTTCAAGCTGCGCGATTTGGCGCAAATGAAGCTTGGCACCGTGAGCGAAGTGCCAACCCCCTGGTGGACATTGCAGGACGATATCCGCGCGGCAGGGATTGATCCTGCAGCGATCAAGCGGGTCACGGACCAGACCATGCCGGCCAATGCAGCAGCCGTTGCGTCTGGTGCGTTGGATGTGGCGCAGCTCTTTGAGCCTCTGGTGAGCCAGATGGAAGCCGCCGGCACCGGCCATGTCTGGTATGCGCAGGCAAGCCGTGGTCCTACTTCCTATACGGCCTTTTATGCCCGCACGGATGTCATCGCCGCCAAGCGCGCGGCCATGGAAGCGATGGTGCGCGGGCTGGGGCGGACGCTTCGTTGGTTTGCTGCTGCCTCACCTGAAGAAATCGTCGCTTGCATCGCGGCGTTTTTTGAAGGCGGCGATCACGCGCTGATGGCGCGCGCCATTGCGCGCTACAAATCCGTGAAGCTTTGGACCGATACGCCGCACTTCCCGCCGGAAGCGCTGGCACAATTGGAACGCGGCATGCTTTCCGCCGGCGCCATCAAGCGCACGCCTGGCTTTGCTGGGTTGGTCGCGGAAGATGTGACGGAAAGCGCGCTCTGTTAGAGCGGTTTCCGTTCACGTGCGTTCACGGGAACCGCTCTAACCCATTGTTTGGTAGCATTTTCCGAGCCGCCAAGTGATTCCACTTGGCTTGAAAATGCTCCAACTTCACCCGCGCGGCAGTAACTGTTCGGTCAGCGTCGCCCAATAGGAAGCGCCAACCGGCAGGATATTGTCGTTGAAATCATAAAGCGGGTGATGCACCTGTGCTTCATTCGGCCCGCGCCCGCCGCCTAGCATCAGATAAGCGCCTGGCTTGGCATTGAGCATGAAAGAAAAATCCTCACCGCCCATGGTGGGTTTTGCCATGGGCACTACGCGGGCTTCACCCTGCACGGCGCGGGCGGCCTTGGCGGCCAAATGCACGCTTTCCACTTCATTGATCGTCGCGGGATAGGCGCGGGCGAATTCGGCGGTGGCAGTCGCCCCCATTGCGGCGGCGATGCCGGTCACGGTTTCCTTGAAGCGACGTTCCAGCAAATCGCCAATCTCTGGCGCGAACCAGCGCGCGGTGCCCAGCATGCGCACGGTCTCGGGGATCACGTTGAAAGTATGCCCACCAGCGATATGGCCAATGGTGATCACGCCCGCTTCCACCGGTTCCACATTGCGCGCGACAATGGATTGCAGCGCCTGCACAATGGCGGCGGCGACAACAATGGGGTCCGTGCCATTATGCGGCATGGCGCCATGCGCCCCTTTGCCGGTGATATTCACTTCAAGATTGGCCACCGCCGCCATTACCGGCCCTTCGCGCCACAGGAAGGTGCCTTCCGGTGCGCCTGGCCAATTATGCATGCCAAAGACGCGTTCCATGGGAAAGCGCGTAAACAGCCCTTCCTTCACCATCAATTCGCCGCCCGCCAGGTTTTCTTCCGCCGGCTGGAAAATCACATAAACCGTGCCGTCGAAATTCCGCGTTTCAGCAAGATACTTCGCGGCGCCGAGTAGCATGGTGGTATGCCCATCATGGCCGCAGGCATGCATTTTCCCCGGAATTTTCGAGGCATAAGGCAGGCCGGTTTCTTCCAGGATCGGCAGCGCATCAATATCGGCGCGCAGGCCAATGGCGCGGCCATTATCAATGCGCCCACGGATCACGCCGACAATCCCGGTCTTGGCGATGCCGGTCACCACCTCATCACAGCCGAATTCACGCAGCTTTTCAGCGATGATGCCGGAAGTGCGCACCTCCTCCAGCCCCAATTCGGGGTGTTCATGAAAATCGCGCCGCCAGGCGGTCATTTCGGGATGGAATTCGGCAATGCGGTTGATGATCGGCATGGGAAGTCTTCCTTACTTCTTTTCGGTAGGGGCGAAGGTCAGCGCCAACCCCTGTTCCAGCGGGATCGGTGAAAGGCCAAGAATATCGCGCATGGGCGCAATGTCGAAAGCCTTGTCTTCCGTCAAGCGACGAATTTCATCGGCGCCAATCGATGGCAGGCCTGGAATGACGCGCGTAAACCACGCCAAGCCACGCAGCAACCCAAGCGGCAGCGGCAGCACCGGGCGCGCACCGAGCCCCGCAGCGCGCACCACAGCGGCGAGGAAATCGCGATAAGGCACGGGTTCCGGCCCCGCGATCACAATGCTGGTGGGGCCTTTCCAGGGATGGCGCGCGGCGGCGAGCAAGGCGCGCGTCACGTCGCTTTGATGGATGGGCTGCACCAGGGACAGCCCTCCCCCAGGCAGGGGCGCAAAGGGCAAGCGGCGCAAAAGCGCGGCCAGGCGCTGGACATTATCTTCGCCCTCTGCGCCATAGACCATGGTTGGGTGCAGCATGACGCCAGCGCGCCCGCTGGCAAGCAAGGCGGCCTCACCCGCGCGCAAGCCATCCCCATGGGCATCCGCCCAGCGCGAATAGCGCCTTGTGGAGCCCATCAGCACAAAGCGCGCATCGGCCGGCGTGGCGGCCAGGATGGCGGGAGCATGGCGCGCATGGGCAGTGCTGATGACAAGCGCAGTGCCTTCAAGTGCAGCGCGTAGCGCGGCGGCATCACCGAGTTCAGCGATGCGCGGCACCCCCGGCAAGCCAAGCGCCGCCCATTTCGCCGCATCGCGCACCACCGGCGTGAAGGGCGTGCGTTCAGCCAGCAAAGCGCGGGCGAGTGCCGCGCCGCTCCGCCCCGAAGCGCCAATCAGCGTAATCAAGGCGCGGCGCGCAAAAACGCCAAATCAGCGCCAAGCGGTGCCTGCGTCACCTGATCATAAACCAGCTTGTCCCAGCCGCGCTTGGGCGCCGGGGCGGGTTGCCAGGCAGCGCGGCGGCGGGCCAATTCATCTTCCGCCACCAACAAATCAAGCTTACGGTCCTTCACCGAAAGCCGGATGCGATCACCGGTTTGCACCAAAGCAAGCGGCCCACCAACTGCCGCTTCCGGGGCAATATGCAGCACAATCGTGCCGAAGGCCGTGCCGGACATGCGGCAATCGCTCATGCGAACCATATCCTTCACGCCGGCGCGGGCGAGCTTCTTCGGGATGGGCAAATAACCCGCTTCCGGCATGCCAGAGGGCGAACGTGGCCCGGCATTTTTCAGCACCAAAATATCCTGCGCGGTGACATCCAATGCCGGGTCGTCAATGCGGTTGGCCAAATCCTCCAACCCATCAAACACCATGCAGCGCGCTTCAGTTTCAAACAGCGTGGGCGTGGCAGCGCTGCGCTTGAGAATCGCACCATCTGGCGCGAGCGAGCCAAATAACGCCACCAGGCCGCCGACCGGGGAGACAGGTTCGCTGAACGCGCGGATGATGCGCCGATCCACGAAATGGCTGCCATCACCAATCCGGTCCGCCAGGCTCACGCCATCCAGATCAATCGTCGTCAGGTCAAGCAAATCGCGCAATTCCCACAGCAATGCGCGCATGCCGCCAGCCGCGTGGAAATCTTCCATATAGCCATCGCCGGTTGGCTTCAGATCCACCAGTACCGGCGTTTCCTCGGACAGCGCATCCAGCCGCTTGAGGTCAAGCGAAAGCCCCGCGCGCCCGGCAATAGCGGCCATATGCACCACCGCATTGGTGGAACCGCCCAAGGCCAGCAGCACGCGCACGGCATTATCCAGATTGCCCTGCGTCATCATCTGGCTGGGCAGGATGGGGTTCTTGATCAGCCGCACGGCCTGCGCGCCGGCTTCTTCCGCAATGCGAAGCCTATCGGCATGCACGGCGGGCGCACTCGCGCCGGCCAATGGCATGAAGCCAAGGGTCGCGGCAATGCAGGCCATGGTGGAAGCCGTGCCCATCACGCCGCAAGTGCCGGCGGTGGTGGCAAGCTTGCCTTCCAATTCGCCAATCCGCGCCTCGGTCACTTCCCCGGCGCGATAACGTGCCCAATAGCGCCGACAATCCGTGCAGGCGGAAAGCCGCTCACCTTCAAAGGCCTGCGCCAGCATAGGGCCGGTGACGAGCATTACTGCCGGAATATTCGCCGAAATCGCCGCCATAAGCTGCGCCGGCACAGTTTTGTCGCAGCCGCCCACCAGCACCGCCGCATCCATCGGCTGGGCGGAAAGCATCGCTTCCGTATCAAGCGCCATCAGATTGCGATAATGCATGGAACAGGGGCTGAGCGATGGCTCACATAGGCTCACGGTCGGGAAGCCAAGCGGCAAAGCGCCTTCGGAAAGCACGCCGCGGCGCACGGCTTCGATCAGTTCCGGCACGGTGCGGTGGCAGTTATTGTAGTCGCTCGCGGTATCGGCGATGCCGACCACGGGTTTGTCCAGCATGCGCTGCGAATAACCCATGGATTTGGCGAAGGACCGCCGCAGGTACAACGCAAAATCGCGATCCCCGTAATTAGATGTATTGCGGGACAGGCCGTGGGGTTTGTCGCTCATGCGGGCGGTTCTTCCGAAAAGGTTGCCGTAAGGCGCCAAATAAGCATTCTGGCGCGGTCGAGGGTAGGGCCAAGCGAGATTGCGGTATCATGTTACCACATAACAAAATCCGGCTTTGCGCTTGACTTTTCGGCGCCTGGCCCGGATAAGCCCGCTTCCTTTCCATAGGTTTATTCGGAACCACCATGATTGCCACGCAAACCCGCTCGCTGAAGCCGGCGGAGGTCAAGAAGAACTGGGTGTTGATTGATGCGGATGGGCTTGTGCTCGGCCGCCTCGCCACCCTGGTCGCCAATCGCCTTCGCGGTAAGCATAAGCCGCAATTCACGCCCCATGTGGATTGTGGTGACCATGTTGTCATCATCAATGCGACGAAGGTACGTGTCACCGGCGCCAAGGCGGAACAGACCGTGTTCTATTGGCACACCGGTTATCCGGGCGGCATCAAGGGCCGCACCATCCGCGAACGCATGGAAGGCCGTTTCCCGGAACGCGTTATTGAAAAGGCGGTTGAGCGCATGATCAGCCGCGGCCCGCTTGGCCGGGCGCAGATGCGCAACCTCCATGTTTATGGCGGGGCCGAACATCCCCATGCCGGTCAGCAGCCTGCTGCCCTGGATGTGGCTGCGCTGAACCGTAAGAATTCCCTCGCAGTGAAGAAGGTGGTCTGAGGCTATGAGCGGCGAAACCAAGACCCTCGCGGACCTCAAGGAAATCGTGGCCGGCACGCCTGCTGCCACGGTGGAAGCGGCGATCAAGCTAGAACCCAAGCGCGATGCACAGGGCCGTTCCTATGCCACTGGCCGGCGCAAGAACGCGATCGCCCGCGTCTGGATCAAGCCGGGCAAGGGCCAGTTCACCATCAACGACCACCCTGCGTCGAAGTATTTCGCCCGCCCGGTGCTGCGCATGTTGATCACCCAGCCCTTCCTGGTTGCGGATCGCTATCAGCAATTCGATGTCATCTGCTCGGTCGTGGGCGGCGGTTTGTCCGGCCAGGCCGGTGCGGTGCGTCATGGCATCAGCCGCGCGCTTTGCTATTTTGAACCGGATCTGCGCTCCATCCTGAAAAAAGCCGGCTTCCTGACGCGCGACCCGCGCGTGGTGGAACGCAAGAAGTATGGGCGCCCGAAGGCACGACGTTCCTTCCAGTTCTCCAAGCGCTGACGCCAGCGGACCGGCGTCGCGCCGGTTCCGTCTTGGAATCTTCATCAAAGGGGCGGGTCCGCAAGGGTCCGCCCCTATTGCATTTGGACAGGTTTAGCGCCGCAATGCGGCGATTAGTGTGTGTCTCGTTCTCATTCGTTCACGTGACACACACTAAGACTTTGTTTGCTCGCATTTTCCGAGTCGCCAAGTGAAATCACTTGGCTTGAAAATGCTCTACGGGAGATCGTACCATGGCAAAGACAGCGAAGATTTTTATTGATGGCGAAGCCGGCACCACGGGTCTGCAAATCCGTGACCGTATTGCCGCCAATCCGCATGTTGAATTGCGCTCCATCGCGGCGGAACACCGCAAGGATGCCAATGCCCGGCGTGAGATGATGGCCGGCGTTGACCTGGTGATCCTATGCCTGCCGGATGATGCGGCGAAGGAAAGCGCGGCACTCGCGGCTTCGTTGGGTGCGCAGGCGCCGAAGCTGCTGGATGCGTCAACCGCCTATCGGGTTGATCCCGATTGGGTTTATGGGCTGGCGGAACTGACGCCCGATCAGCCGGGCGCCATTGCAGCGGCATCGCGCGTTTCCAACCCCGGCTGCTACCCGACCGGCGCCATTCTGATGCTGCGCCCGCTAATTGATGCTGGCATCATGGCGCCTGATTTTCCCATCACGGTGAATGCGGTGTCGGGCTATTCCGGCGGCGGCAAATCCATGATCGCGGCTTATGAAGCACGGACCGCACCGGATTTTGAGCTTTACGGCTTGGGGCTGGAACACAAGCATGTCGCGGAGATGCAGAAATATACAGGCCTGACGCGTCGGCCCATTTTCGTGCCCTCGGTCGCGGATTACGCGCAGGGCATGATCGATTCCATCCCGCTGCATCTGGATATGCTGAAGGGCAGTGTAACGCCGGCTAATCTGGAAGCGCTGCTGATGAAGCGTTACGCCGGCAGCGATGTGGTGCGGGTGGTGTCAGCGGAAGCCAATGGCAAGCTGGAGCCCGAGGCGCTGAACGGCACCAATGGCCTTGAAATCCGCATCTATGGCAATGAAAAGCGCGGCCAGGCCGTGCTGGTTGCGCGGTATGATAATCTGGGCAAAGGCGCTTCCGGTGCGGCGGTGCAGAATCTTGGCTTGATGCTGGGCATTCCTGTTTCCGCTGATCTGCCGAAGGCGGCGTAGGAGGTACCGATATGGACATGCAACAACCCACCAACCGCGGCCCGCTTTATGTGTTTGAAGGCGTCTGGCCGACACTGCATGAAAGCGTGTTTATCGCGCCCACCGCCGCCGTGATCGGCAATGTCACGATCGGGGAGCAATCCAACATCTGGTATCACTGCGTGCTGCGCGGTGATTCCAACTTCATCACCATCGGCAAGCGCGTGAATATCCAGGATGGCACCATTGTGCATGTGAATGCGGGGAAGGAGCCCACGATCATCGGTGATGACGTCACCGTGGGCCACGCCGCCATTGTGCATGCCTGCACGCTGATGGACCGCGCCTTTGTCGGGATGGGCGCGACGGTGCTTGATGGCGCGGTGATTGAAGAAGGCGGCGTGATTGCCGCGGGTTCCGTGCTGCCGCCTGGCAAGCGCATCGGCACCATGGAGCTTTGGATGGGCAATCCAGCCAAGCTTGTGCGCGTGCTGACGGAAGAACAGCGCGCGGGGTTTGATCGCACTGCCAAGAATTACGTGCAGCTTGCTGGACGCCACAAACTCTCGCTATCGCCTGATCCCGTCTGAGGGATCAGGCGATAGCTTGGTTTTGAGCGGCTGATTCACCGCTCCGGCCTTCAGCCTCCGCGGATCAGACGCTCGCCGGGGGCTGACGGCGCGGCATTTTCGTTCATAATGTCTCCTCGGGAAACGCCGAGGAGATAAGCGTGAACGCAACCTTGAATGCCCTTCTGACAAGCGGCGCCGCCAGTGCGCCGGCCATCCGTGCCCTAGGCCGACCAGCGCTTTCCTATGCCGGACTGCGCGACCTTGCCGCCGCCACCATTGCGCGCCTGAACGGCATTGGCATTGGCCGCAATGACCGTGTCGCGATTGTGCTGCCCAATGGTCCGGAAATGGCCGCAGCCTTCATCGCCATTGGCGCCGGCGCCACCACCGCGCCGCTCAACCCTTCCTATCGCGCGGATGAATTCAGTTTTTATCTGACCGATCTGAAGGCCAAGGCGCTGGTGGTGCAAAAGGGTGTCGCCACCGAAGCGCGCGATGTTGCGGCGAAGCTTGGCGTTGCCGTGCTGGAATTGGTGCCCGGTGAACACGCGGGCAGCTTCACCCTGGAAGGCGGCTCACCCGCCAAGGCCGTACAGCCCGGCGCGGCAGAGGCTGGCGATATCGCGCTGGTGCTGCATACCTCCGGCACCACGGCGCGGCCCAAGATTGTGCCCTTGTCCCAGGCGAATATCTGCGCCTCGGCACGGCATATCGGCGCGACGCTGGCGCTTTCGCCCGCTGATGCGTGTTTGAACATCATGCCTTTGTTCCATATTCACGGGCTGATCGCGGCGGTGCTTTCTTCCCTCGGCGCAGGTGGCGCGGTGATTTGCACGCCAGGTTTTGATGCTTTGCGCTTCTTCCGCCTGTTGGATGAGGAAAGGCCAAGCTGGTACACGGCGGTGCCGACCATGCACCAAACCATCCTGACGCGCGCGGACCGCAATGCGGAAATCATTGCGCGTGCGAAGCTCCGCTTCATCCGTTCATCCTCGGCATCCTTGCCTGGGCCGGTGATGGAACAATTGGAGGCTGTGTTTGGCTGCCCGCTGGTCGAAAGCTATGGCATGACGGAAGCCTCGCATCAGATGGCATCCAACCCGCTGGCCGGGCCGCGCAAGCCTGGCTCCGTTGGTCGCGCTGCTGGACCGGAAGTCGCGATCATGGATGATGACGGCATCATCCTGCCCCAGGGTGAGATCGGCGAAGTCGTCATCCGCGGCCCCAATGTGACCGCGGGCTATGAAGCCAACCCCGATGCCAATGCCAAAGCCTTCACCCATGGCTGGTTCCGCACTGGCGATCAGGGCGCCTTTGATACGGAAGGTTATCTGACACTCACAGGCCGCTTGAAGGAATTAATCAATCGCGGTGGTGAGAAAGTGAGCCCGCTGGAAGTGGATGGCGTTCTTTCCGCGCATCCCGCAGTGGCGCAGGCGCTGACTTTCGCGATGCCGCATGCGAAGTTGGGCGAGGAAGTGGCCGCTGCCGTGGTGCTGCGCGAAGGGGCTGTCTGCACCGAACGCGAATTGCGTGATTTCGTGGCGCAACAGCTCGCGGATTTCAAAGTGCCGCGCAAGGTGGTGTTTCTGCCAGAAATCCCGAAGGGCGCGACGGGCAAGCTGATGCGGATTGGGCTTGCGGAAAAGCTTGGGCTGACGGGTTGATGGCTATGAAAATCTGCATCTTCGGTGCCGGCGCCATTGGTGGGCTGATGGGCGCGAAGCTTGCCGCCAAGGGTGATGTGGATGTCACCTTCATCGCGCGCGGCCCGCATTTGGCTGCGATGCGCGAAAACGGCGTGAAGCTGATCAGCGAAGGCACCGAACAGATTGTGCATCCGCGCTGCGTTGAAAGTGCTGAGGAAGCCGGCCCGCAGGATTATGTGCTGGTGACGCTGAAGGCGCATTCTCTGCCTTCCGCTGCCAAGCAAATGCAGCCCTTGCTTGGCCCCGATACCGCGATTGTGAGTGCGGTGAATGGCATTCCCTGGTGGTATTTCCACGGCCTTACCGGCGCTTATGAAGGGCGCATTGTGCAAAGCGTGGACCCGGATGGTCAGGTTTCCGCGCTGCTGCCGCCTTCACGCGCCATAGGCTGCATTGTCTATCCGGCGGCCGAGGTCACTGCACCCGGCGTGATTGACCACAGCTATGGTGATCGTTTCAGCCTGGGTGAGCCTGATGGCAGCCGTAGCCCGCGCGCGCAGGCGCTATCTGAAGCGCTGATCGCTGCCGGCTTCAAGGTACCGGTGCGCCCAAAGATTCGTGACGAGTTATGGGTAAAGCTTTGGGGCAATATGGCCTTCAACCCGATCTCGGCGCTCACCACCGCGACACTTGATGTGCTGACGGGCGATGAAGGCCAGCGCAGTGTCGCGCGTGCCATGATGCTGGAAGGCCAGCGCGTGGCGGAAGCGCTGGGCGTACGTTTCGCGATTGATGTGGATAAGCGCATCGCCGGCGCAGCGGAGGTTGGCGCGCATAAAACCTCCATGCTGCAGGATCTAGAACGCGGCAGACCGATGGAGATTGAGGCGCTGCTCGGCGCCGTGGTGGAATTGGCCGATTGGGTTGGTGAGGCCGCGCCGATTTCGCGCAGCGTGCTGGCGCTGGTGCGCGCCAGGGCACGGGCGGCGGGGTGCCTATAGCGCCTCAATCCTGATCAGCGCTGGCTTTTCCATCACGGTATTCAGTTCCGCAATGCGCTTGAGTGCGGCGCGCACGGAAGCCTCGCTGGTTTCATGCGTGGTCAGCACCACAGGTACGGCCTCACCAGGGGCGCGGCCACGTTGCAGCATGGATTCAAGGCTGATCGCATTATCGCGCAAAACGCCCGTGACATCAGCAATCACGCCGGGGCGGTCCACCACCATCAGGCGCAAATAATAGGCGCCCGTATGGCGATCCATCGGGAAGGAAGGCTCGGGCTTCAGCGCAGCGGCTTCCGCGCCCCACACCGGCGTGAAGCGCCCACGCGCAATGTCAATCACATCAGCCACCACGGCTGAGGCTGTCGGGCCTTCGCCAGCGCCGCGGCCTTCCATCATTACGCGGCCAACGAAATCACCTTCCGCCACCACGGCATTGAACACGCCATCCACCCGCGCGATGGGGGCGGAGATCGGCACCATGCAGGGATGCACGCGGGTTGAAATGCCGCCATCTTCGCGCCGCGCAATGCCCAGCAGCTTGATGCGATAACCAAGTTCTTCGGCCAGCGCGATATCAAGCGCCGAGACATCGCGGATGCCTTCCACATGCACCGCGCTGAAATCCACTGGCCGGCCAAAGGCGAGTGCGGCCAGGATCGCGAGCTTATGCGCGGCATCAATGCCATCAATATCGAAGGATGGATCGGCTTCCGCATAGCCAAGCTTTTGTGCCTCAGCCAGCACTTCGGCGAATTCGCGCTTTTGTTCGCGCATCACGGTCAGGATGTAATTGCAGGTGCCGTTCAGAATACCGGCCACACGCTGGATGCGATTGGCGGCCAAGCCTTCGCGTAGCGTCTTGATCGCGGGAATGCCACCGGCCACCGCCGCTTCAAACGCCAAAGCCACGCCGCGCGCCTCGGATGCCTGCGCCAAGGCAGCGCCATGCACGGCAAGCAGCGCCTTATTCGCCGTCACCACATGCTTGCCGGCGGCAATCGCGGCTTGCACCAAGGCACGCGCCGGGCCTTCAGACCCGCCGATACATTCCACCACCACATCCACTTGCGGATCAGCGGCGAGTGCCACGGGGTCTTCATACCAGCGCAGCCCGGAAAGGCTGATGCCGCGATCACGATTGCGTTCGCGCGCGGAAACCGCGGTGATGGCGATGGGCCTGCCCGCGCGTGCCGCGATGATATCGGCATTCGCGCGCAGCAATTTCACCACGCCGGCGCCAACCGTTCCAAGGCCGGCAACCGCAATCGCAAGGGGGCGGGTCATGCGTTCACCATGTCAGAAGAAGTATCCTGCGGCGCGGCATTGTCGCCACCCAGGAAGGTTTTGATGCCACGCAAAGCCTGGCGGATGCGGTGGCTGTTTTCCACCAGCGCAATGCGCACATGTTCATCACCATGCTCACCAAAGCCAAGGCCAGGTGCCACCGCGACCTTGGCCTTTTCCAGCAGCAGCTTGGAAAACCCGACCGAGCCCAAATGCCGGAAACGCTCGGGGATTGGTGCCCAGAGGAACATGGAAGCCTCTGGCGACGGCACATCCCAGCCCGCGGCATGCAGCCCCTTCACCAACACTTCGCGGCGTTCCTTGTACAGGACACGCATTTCCTCAATGCAATCCTGCGGGCCATTCAACGCGGCGGTGGCGGCCACTTGAATGGGCGTGAAGGCACCGTAATCCAGATAGGATTTCACCCGCGCCAAAGCCGCGATCAGGCGCGGATTGCCCGCGGCAAAACCGATGCGCCAGCCTGGCATATTGTAGGTTTTCGACATTGAGGTGAATTCCACCGCGATGTCCTTCGCGCCTTCAACTTCCAAAACGGAAGGCGGCGGGGCGTCGCCGAAATAAAGCTCGGCGTAGGCAAGATCAGACAGGATGAACAATTCATGCCGGCGGCAAAGGGCGACCAATTCGCGGTAGAATTCAATCGGCGCCGTCAGTGCGGTTGGGTTTGACGGGAAATTCACAATCACCGCATTCGGCTTCGGCACGGAATGCCGCACGGCACGGTCAATCGCCTCAAGCATCGCGTCATCGGGCGTATAGGGAATGCTGCGCACCGAAGCGCCGGCGATGATGAAACCGAATTGATGGATGGGGTAGGAAGGATTGGGCACCAGGATGGTATCGCCCGGGCTAGAGATGGCCTGCGCCAAATTCGCCAACCCTTCCTTCGACCCGAGTGTGGCCACCACTTCGGTCTCAGGATCAAGCTTCACGCCAAAGCGCCGGTCGTAATAGCCAGCCAATGCCTTGCGCAGACCGGGAATACCCTTGGACATGGAATAGCGATGCGTGCGCGGGTCCTGCACGGCTTCGATCAGCTTCGCCACAATATGCGGCGGTGTCGGCGTATCGGGATTGCCCATGCCAAGGTCGACAATATCCTCCGCCGCCGCGCGCGCCTTGGCCTTGGCCGCATTCACCTCGGCAAAGACATAGGGCGGCAGGCGCCGGATACGGTGGAAATCCTCGGTCATGGCTTCAGTCTCGATGATTAAGGGGTGGGCTTATAGACCAGCCCGTCACGGCCGGCGAGGCGCTTCACGCAAAACAGGTGGCGGCGGGGGGCCGGCGGGGGCCAGCACGGGCGGGGCTGGGATGCCGGCGGGGGCGAGGACCGGCGGGGCGGGAATGCCGGCCGGTTCCGGGGCGGCTTGTTGAGGCGTGCTTGGCGCGACAGGCGAAGCCGGAGCCGCGATGGCCGGGGCAGGGATAGCCATGCCCGCCAAAGCCGGGGCCAAAGCGGGCGGCGGTGGGGCGCCGCGCGGGGCGCCGCCTGGCAAGGCGCCAAGCGGTTCGCGGCTTGCTTCCCTTTGCTGCACCAGCCCGGCGGCCAAAGCCTCGCGCGCTGCCATATCCGGGGTTTGTGGCCTGGGCGGCACGGTGCCCAGATTGGGAAAGGGCACGCCAGCGCCGGGCGGGGCGGGGCGGCCTTCATTGGCCGGTCCCAAGGCGCGATCCCAGAATTTTCCCACCGTCTGGCCCGGTTCCGTTGAGCAGCCGGCAAGCAGTAGCGCCAGCAGCGCACAAAGCTGTGCTTGATTGGCTATGCGCCGCCACCTAGGTTGAGGATTGGTTCCGGTTGTCTCGCGATGCTCGCTCATGCGCCCCTGCCTACCACAGGGGTAGCCTGAAACGGGCGTGGCGCGAAGCGCCGGGCAGAAATTTGCCAGGAAGCCCCGATGGCCGAAAGCGACCCGCCCCATTTCCGCCTGCCCGACCCGGCACTGGTCAGCCGTACCATGGCCAATGTGGCGGAACGCAGCCAGCGCATCGTCGCGGATTTCCTGAAGCGCCAGGCGGATACGCCCGGTGAGGCCGACCCGCTGCATATCGGCAATGCGTTCCTGGACATGACATCACGCCTGATGGCCAATCCGGCGCGCCTGGTGCAGGCGCAGATCGGCTTTTGGCAGGATTATCTCACGCTATGGCAGCATACCGCGCGCCGCATGATGGGTGAACCTGCGCCCGACGTGATCGCGGAAGACCAGAAGGACAAGCGCTTCAAGAATGAGGCGTGGCGCGAGAATGAAGTGTTTGACTTCATCCGGCAGAGTTATTTGCTTTCCGCACGCTACATGCAGCGCCTGGTGCATGACGCCGAGGGGCTGGATGAAAAAACCGCGCAGAAGGTGGATTTCTACACCCGCCAATTCGTGGATGCGATGAGCCCCACGAATTTCGCCCTGACCACTCCGGAAGTGCTGCGTCGTACTGCCGAAACCGGTGGCGAGAATCTGCTGAAGGGCTTGTCCAATCTGCTGACCGACCTTGAACGCGGGCAGGGCAACCTTCGCATCCGCATGACGGATGAAAGCAAGTTCAAGGTGGGCGAGAATATTGCCGTAACGCCTGGCAAGGTTGTTTATCAGAATGATCTGATGCAGCTGATCCAGTATACGCCCACCACTGAAAAAGTGCTGAAGCGCCCGCTGCTGATCCTGCCGCCCTGGATCAACAAATATTACATTCTTGACCTGCGCCCGAAGAATTCCTTCATTCGCTGGGCGGTGGATCAGGGGCATACGGTTTTTATGGTTTCCTGGGTCAATCCGGATGAGCACCTCGCCGAAAAGGGCTTTGAGGATTACATGCTGGAAGGCCCCTATGCGGCGCTGGACGCGATTGAAAAGGCAACCGGCGAAAAATCCGTGAATGCGATTGGCTATTGCCTGGGGGGTACGCTGCTCTCAGCAACTCTTGCGCATATGGCGGTTAAGAAAGACACCCGCATCAAATCCGCGACCTTCTTCACCACCCTGGTGGATTTTACTGAATCCGGCGAACTTGGTGTCTTCATTGATGAAGAACAATTGAAGGCGCTGGAGACAAAGATGCAAAAGCGCGGCTATCTGGAGGGCCGCGAAATGGCGACCACCTTCAATATGCTGCGCGCCAATGACCTGATCTGGTCCTTTGTGGTGAATAATTATCTTTTGGGGCAGGACCCTTTCCCCTTCGATCTGCTTTATTGGAATGATGATTCAACGCGCATGCCGGCGCGGATGCATTCCTTCTACCTGCGCCGCATGTATCAGCAGAATGATCTGATCAAGCCGGGCGGGATTGAATTGCTTGGCGTGAAGCTGGACCTACGCAAGATCAAGCTGCCGACCTACATTCTTTCAACACGGGAAGATCACATCGCGCCCTGGGCTTCCACCTATCGCGCGACGCAGACCTATACGGGCGATATCCGCTTTGTGCTGGCGGCGTCAGGGCATATCGCCGGCGTGGTCAATCCGCCGGATGCAGGAAAATACAGCCATTGGGTGAATACTGAGCTGCCGGCGGAAGCTGAAGCCTGGTTGGCAAGCTCAACGGAATTGGCCGGTTCCTGGTGGCCGGATTGGCAGCGCTGGGTGACTGGGCAGGACCCGGCGCAGGTACCCGCGCGCAAGCCGAAGAACGCGATTGAAGACGCGCCGGGCAGCTATGTGAAAGTCATGGCGCAGGATTGAAACGCGCGCATTTGGCGCGCCCAGGGGAAGGAAACACATCATGGCGGGAAGATTGGCGGGTAAGCTTTGTTTCGTGACGGCAGCGGGCCAGGGCATTGGCCGCGCCACAGCGCTTGCCATGGCCGCCGAAGGGGCGCGCGTGGTGGCAACGGATCGCGATGCGGCGCTGCTGGCGACACTCGCTGGCCCCAGCATCACCACGGCAGCGCTTGATGTGCTGGATGATGCCGCCATTGCCGCCGCCGCCAAGAACGCGGGGCCCGTGGATATCCTGTTCAATTGCGCGGGCTTTGTGCATCAGAACACCATCCTGACCTGTACGGATCAGGAATGGGATTTCGGCTTTGGGCTGAATGTGCGCGCCATGTGGAAGGTGGCGCAGGCCTTCATCCCCGGCATGCTGGAACGCCGCCGCGGCAGCATTGTGAACATGTCTTCCGCCTGTTCATCCGTGAAGGGCGCGCCCAATCGCTTTCTGTATGGCACCACCAAGGCCGCCGTGGTGGGCCTCACGAAATCAATCGCGACTGAGTATGTCAGCCAGGGCATTCGCTGCAATTGCCTCTGTCCTGGCACGGTGGATACACCATCGCTTCATGACCGAATCGCCGCCAATGCCGCCGCTGCCGGGTCCGTAGAAGCGGCCCGTGCTAGCTTTGTGGCGCGGCAGGCGATGGGAAGGCTGGCGACGGCCGAGGAAATGGCCGCGCTGGTGCTTTATCTGGCGTCCGATGAGGCCGCTTTCGTCACCGGCCAGGCCGTTGTGATTGACGGCGGCTGGACATTGTAGGAAGCCCTAAATCGCTTTCGTGAAGGAGAATGAAATGGCCAGTGAATTTGCCGTACCGATGATGGGTGCGATGGGTGCCGTAATCCTTGCCGGCATCAATGAGGATATGGCGATGCCCGCCTATATGATGCTGGGATGCATCGCCATGTTGATGGCGCTGCTGCTTGCTGCGGGCGCGGTGACTCTACCGAATAATATGGTGCATGCGCTGGCATTCGCTGCCGCAGGCTTCGCGCTTTTCGGGCATGTGCGTGCCCGCCGTTCAAATTGAAGGAGGCTTAGATGAAGCTGCTGCGTTACGGCCCTGCGGGCCAGGAAAAGCCGGGCATTCTTGATGCCGCCGGCGCCATTCGTGATCTTTCCGGTGTTGTGCCTGACCTCACCGGTGATGTGCTCTCCCCCGCCGCGCTGGCTAAGATTGCCGCGGTGGATGTGAATAGCCTGCCCAAGGTCGCCGGCAATCCGCGCCTTGGCTCGCCCGTCACGGGCATGAAGAATTTGATTTGCATCGGGCTGAACTATGCCGATCACGCGGCGGAAACCGGCGCGCCGATCCCGAAGGAACCGATTGTGTTCCTGAAATCGCTCAATGCGCTGCAAGGGCCGAATGATGATGTTGTCATTCCGCGCGGATCGGTGAAGACCGATTACGAAGTGGAGCTTTGCATTATTATCGGCACGCGCGCCAAATATGTCTCGGAAGATCAGGCGCTGGATCATGTTGCTGGCTATGCCGTTGGCAATGACGTGTCTGAACGTGAATGGCAGGCGGAACGCGGCGGCGCTTGGGATAAGGGCAAGGGGTTCGATACTTTCGGCCCGCTCGGCCCCTGGCTGGTGACGAAGGATGAAATCCCTGATCCTCAGAACCTTGCCATGTATTGCGATGTGGATGGCGTGCGCGAACAGAATGGCTCCACCAAGACCATGATCTTCGGCGTGAAGCAGATTGTGTCCTATGTCAGCCAATGCATCACGCTCAATCCGGGCGATGTGATCTTCACCGGCACGCCGCCAGGTGTGGGGCTCGGCAAGAAGCCGGTGCCGATCTTCCTGAAGGCCGGCCAGACCATGAAGCTTGGCATTGCCGGGCTTGGCGAGCAGACGCAGAAACTTGTTGCCTCCGCCTGATAGCCAGACGCTGGTGATCTTCGACTTCCCCGCCAGGAAAGCTGGCGGGGAGGAACAGCGGCACGCTTTGCGCGCGCTGGCGGAAGACATCGCTGCCGAGCCTGACCTGCTTTGGAAAATCTGGACCGAGGATAAGGCAGCCGGGCGTTCCGGTGGGATTTATCTGTTCCGCAACCGCGCCGCAGCGGAAGCCTATCACGCCAAGCATGCCGCGCGGCTGACCGCGGTAGGTGTGACGGGAATTGAGGCTGTTTATCGCAGCTACAATGCCGAACTCACCGCGATCACGCGCGGGCCTGTCAGCGCAAGCTAACCCCGCCCATAGCCCGCGAAATGCTTGGCCGCTTCGGCCAATTGCGCTTCGGTCAACATCACGGGCTTCAACCCCGCCGCCAATAGATCAAGATATTGGCCCGCGAGGTTTTCAACCTCCAAAGCCAGCGCATGCGCTGCCCCCAGCGTCGCCCCCACCGCCACCACACCATGATTGGCGAGCAATACCGCCCGCCGTCCCGCCATGGCACTAAGCGCGTTTTCTGCCAGCGCTTGCGTGCCGGCAGTCGCGTGATCCGCGCAGGCAATCGCCCCGCCAGCCAGCAGCACCATGTAATGAAAGGGCGGAATACCCTTACGAGCACAGGAAAGCGCGGTGGCGCGCGGGGAATGCGTATGCACCACGGCCATTACCTCAGGCCGCGCCGCGTAAATCGCCGCATGCAGCCGCCATTCGGAAGAAGGCCGATGCTTCGCACGGCCAAGCGGCGTGCCATCCATGCCCGTTGTCACCAGATCAGCAACCGTGGTCCGCGCATAAGGCAGGCCCGCCGGCGTGATGATAAAGCCCTTCGCATCGCGCGCCGAGACATTGCCGGATTTGGAGGGCATCATCCCCGCCTGATCCAGCGCTTGCGCGATGCGCAGAATCTCCCGCTTCGTCTCCACGCGGGTCACATGGTGGCTCCCAGCATCCAGGGTGCGAATTCCTGCGCGCCGAAGCCAAGCGCTTCGCTTTTTGTGGGCTCGCCGGAAGCGGTGCGCAGCATCAACTCAAAAATGCGCTCACCACATGCCTGCACGCTTTCACCACCCGTCAGCACCGTGCCGCAATTGATATCCATATCTTCCGACAAGCGATCATACATGGTGGTATTGGTGGCAAGCTTGATGGATGGCGCGGGCTTCATGCCAAAAACGCTGCCGCGCCCGGTGGTGAAGCACACCAGATTGGCGCCCCCCGCAACCTGGCCAGTCGCCCCCACCGGGTCATAGCCAGGCGTGTCCATGAACACGAAACCCTTGGTGGTAACGGGTTCGGCATAGCGATAAACCTCCACCAGATTGGTGGTGCCGGCCTTGGCCATGGCGCCAAGCGATTTTTCCAGAATGGTCGTGAGCCCACCCGCTTTATTGCCCGGCGAGGGATTGGCATTCATCTCGGCACCTTGGCGCGCCGTGTAATCCTCCCACCAATGCATCACATCAACAAGTTTCTGGCCGACGTCGCGAGATACCGCGCGGCGAGTCAGCAAATGTTCAGCGCCATAGGTTTCAGGGCTTTCGGAAAGGATCACCGTGCCGCCATGGCGCACCAGTAAATCAGACGCCACGCCCAAGGCGGGATTGGCAGTGATGCCGGAATAGCCATCCGAACCGCCGCATTGCAGCGCCACGCAAAGTTCTGAAGCAGGCACGGCTTCGCGCTTGGCGGTATTGGATTCCGCCAAAACCTCTTTCACAAAATCAATGCCCTTCATAACCGTGGCGCGCGCACCAAAATCTTGAATATCCATGCTGCGCAGCCGCCCCGTCAGGCGCTGTTCTTCCAGCATCGGGCCAAGCTGATTGACTTCACAGCCAAGGCCAATCGCAATCACATGGGAAAAATTCGCATGCCGCGCGAAACCCGCCAAGGTGCGGCGCAGCAGCCGCAGCGGTTCATCCATGGTCATGCCGCAGCCGGTTTTATGCGTCAGCGCCACCACGCCATCCACATTGCCCCAACCCGACAGCGGATCATCACCGGTGATCGGGTTCTTTTCAAACTGTCGCGCGATCAATTCCGCGACATGGGCGGAGCAATTCACGGAGGTGATGATGCCGATGTAATTGCGCGTGGCCACACGGCCATCGGCGCGGCGAATGCCCATGAAGCTGGCAGGTACATCAACATAATCGGTCGGCTTCGCATCCAGGCCCCAGGCGTAATCCCGCGCGAAATCACCCATTTCGCAATTATGCGTATGCACCCAGGCGCCAGGTTCAATCGCATCCGTGGCAAAGCCAATAATCTGTCCATAGCGGCGAATGGGCTCGCCCTTCGCATGCGGGCGGATCGCGACCTTATGGCCAGGCGGGATGCGCCTTTCGCCCACGCTGATGCCGGGCGCGACTTCCGTCCCCGGGGTCAGTGGAATGCGCGCAATTACCACGCCATCACCGGGATGCAGGCGAATGACGGACGGCAGGGCAATGGTGCTGGACATGGGCGTTTCCCTTTGGCGAATGCTACGCCCCTTCTACCCCGTTGCGCGCCCCCCGCGCCACCGCTGGGCTTGCGCAAGCCTGCGTGAGGGCGCAATTAATTAGCTGAGACACCTGGGGGAGCCCTTTTGGGGCTGAGAGGCGGGCTTCACCCGCGACCCCTGGAACCTGACCCGGTTCGGACCGGCGTAGGGAACGGTGCATCGCCCGTTGCCTCGCGTTTTGCCCCTTAGCGGGGGCAGCGCGTGCTGGGCCAAAGCCCCTTTCCCGCGTTATCCGACAGGAAATGAAGGAATTGGGGATGCAGCGCCGCACACTTCTCGCCACCGCCTTGGCCGCGCCTTTGGCGCGCCCCGCTTTGGCGCAAACCAACCGCGCGCGGACGCTGCGCTTCATGCCGCAGGCGGCACTTGCCAATCTGGACCCGATCTTCAGCCCCAGCACCATCATCACCACGCATGGCTATTGCGTGTTTGATACACTCTATGGCGCCAATCGCGCGCTGCAGCCGCGCCCGCAAATGGCGGAAGGCCATAGCGTGGAGGATGACGGCAAGCTCGTGAAAATCCGCCTGCGCGATGGCTTGCGCTGGCATGATGGAGAGCCCGTGCGTGCCCAAGATTGCGTGGCCAGCATCAAGCGCTGGGCCAGCCGCGACGGCTTCGGCCAAATCCTGATGCGCGCGACGGCTGAGCTTTCCGCCGCCGATGACCGCACCATCCAATTCCGCCTGCATCGACGCTTCCCCGCGCTGTTTGATGCTTTGGCCAAACCGGGCGCTTCGCCCTGTTTCATGATGCCGGAACGTATTGCAAGCCTGCCCGGCGATCGGTCCTTGGGGCTGGAACACATGATCGGCAGCGGGCCGTGGCGCTTCATTGCCAGTGACTATGTGCAAGGCAGCCGCAGCCATTATGCGCGGAATGACGCCTATGTGCCGCGGGATGAACCCGCCGAAGCCGCTTCCGGCGGCAAGCGCGTGCATTTTGATCGGCTGGAGATGATCTGGATTCCAGATGGCGGCACGGCGGCGGCGGCACTCCGCACCGGGGAGATTGACTGGATCGAATACCCTTTGCCGGATTTGGTGCCGGTGCTGGAACGGGACCGCAATACGCAAACCCAGATTTATGACCCAAACGGGTTTTTGGGTTTTCTGCGCTTCAATCATTTGCACCCACCCTTCAATGATGTGCGGGTGCGCCGCGCCATTCGTGATGTGATCGTGCAATCGGATTTCATGTCGGCGGTGGCGCTGCAAGGTGACTGGCAGGAATGCCACGCCATGTTCCCTTGCGGCCTGCCAGGCGTGGTGGAATTCCCCCCCGCTGCGCGCGGCGAAGCGGCCATGGAACGCGCCCGCGCGGCGTTGCGTGAAGCCGGCTATGCCGGGGAGCCCATTATCCACATCAACCCAAGCGATTTTCCCGCCGTGACGCAGCAAGGCCGCCTGACGGTGGAACTGATGCGCAAGCTTGGCGTGAATATCCAGCCGATTGAAGCGGATTGGGCCACCATTCTGGCGCGGCGCGCCAATCGTAACCCGCCCGCGCAGGGTGGCTGGCATTTGCACAATACCAATGGCCCGGCAGCGACCATCGCCAATCCGGCCGTGAGCTTCGCCATTCGCATGAATGGGCTGGCTGCCTGGCCTGGCTGGCCAACAGATGCGGAAGCCGAAGCGCAGGTGGAAGCCTGGATCGCCGCGGATGGTCAGGCGGCGCAGGATGCTGCGATGCGGCGCTTGCAGGAAATCACCTGGGAATCGCTGCCCTTCGCGCCGACCGGGCTGTTCCGTCTGCGCACGGCCTTCCGGCGTGAATTATCCGGCGTGCTGCAAGGGCCGAACCCCTTCCTTTGGAATCTGCGGCGGGCTTAGAGCATGTTGCGTTCACATAGGTTCACGCAACCCGCTCTAGAGCTTTGTTTTTCGAGCATCTTCACGCGTTCAGATGATTCCATCTGAACGCGATCTGCTCTAGCAACCGCCCGGCGCGTCTTCCAGCTTCATCAGCTTGGCGCGTACGGTGAAGTCGCCGAAATCCATGATCATGTCATCCGCCACGCCATTTTCGAAGTAGCGGAGCGAGACTTCATAGGATGGCGTGCTCGCCCCGTCAGCTTGCTCGGCATCGGGTTCAAAAAAGGCGATGCGCATGCGCGATGAACCGAGCGTGGAAAGGCTCGGCGCTTCAGGCACGGGCTGAGGCCCCTGCCAGGGCGACAAAACTGTCGTCGTCTGCTGCGCGCCATCAGCGGTGGTGCCATCGAAAATCGGCGCGACCAGCAGGCGTTGGCCGGCGCGGGCTGCGTTCAGCGCGGCGATGGTATGCGTATTGGGCAGCAGCGTCCCGGCTGGGATGGGCAATTCCTTCACTTCCGGTTCGCTGTAGCGCGCGACACCACTGCCATCCGCAGTCAGCTCCGCCTGGCCGACCACGCGACTGCTGACAGCGCCTTGCCTCATATGCGTCAGGCTGAAACGCAAATTCCGGCCATCCATGGATTCCAGCGTGGCGTAATCAGAACCTGTTTCAAGTTCTGTACCTTCGCGGTTGCGCAGCGTCATGGTGAAGCGCTGGCGCGACGCCCAGCTTTCGCAGGCGTCAATTATTTCAAATAGCATCGCGCCAGAGACATCAACAATGGTCGCATTCTCCCGCGCACGATCCAGCGTCAGCGCATAGATGCCGCGATGGGATGCGAGCGCACGCGCCGTGAGTGGCGCGAGCGGCGCGGTGGCAGCCGGCGCATCCTTCGCCCCCTGGGTCAGGCCAGGGGTGGCGGGCAGGATCAGCGCAAGGGCCAGCAGGGCAGAAAACCGCATCGGATACTCCGGGCGGCAGAGGCCGCTTTCGTCTGATATAGCCGATTCCGGCGGATCAGAATTGATCTTTCACAATAAAATTTCGCGGTGCCCGATCAGCCCGGCTTGCTACCCTTCACTGGCGGCAGATCCAACTTGATGTGCAATTCCTTGAGCCGTTCTGGCGGCACCGGGGCCGGGGCGCCCATCATCAAATCCTCGGCCTGCTGGTTCATCGGGAACAGGATCACCTCACGAATCGCGGGTTCATCGGCGATCAGCATCACAATCCGGTCAATGCCGGGGGCCGAGCCACCATGCGGCGGCGCGCCATAGCGGAAGGCATTCAGCATGCCGCCAAAGCGATGTTCCACTTCTTCCGCCGGATAGCCCGCGATTTCAAAGGCGCGGATCATGATGTCCGGGCGATGGTTGCGGATGGCGCCTGACGAAAGCTCAATCCCGTTGCAGACGATGTCGTATTGGAAGGCCTTGATGTCCAAGGGGTCCATGGAATTCAGCGCCTCCAGCCCGCCCTGCGGCATGGAGAAGGGGTTGTGGCTGAATTCGATCTGGCCGGTATCTTCATTCCGTTCATACATCGGGAAATCCGTGACCCAGCAGAAGCGGAAGGCGTTTTCTTCAAGTAATCCAAGGTCACGCCCCACACGATTTCGCACGGCGCCGGAGAATTTCCCGGCCTCCGCTGCCTTATTCGCCACAAAGAACACGGCATCGCCCGCGCCCAGGCCGCAAGCGGCAGCAATGGCGGCCACGCGATCAGCTTCTAAATTCTTAGCAATCGGTCCCTTCGCGCCATCGGCATCCCAGGCGATATAGCCAAGCCCGCCCTGGCCTTCCGCGCGCGCCCATTCATTCAGCCCATCAAAGAAAGACCGCGGACGGCCCGCCGCGCCAGGTGCTGGAATGGCGCGTACCACGCCACCCGAAGCAGTGACTTTCGCAAACAAACCAAAGCCGCCACCCGCGAAATGCGCACTCACATCGGTGATCTTGATTGGGTTGCGCAAATCCGGCTTGTCCGAACCATATTCCAGCATCGCCTGCTGATAAGGGATGCGCGGGAAGGGCGCTGGCGTCACGGCGCGCTTCGTGCCGGACCAATCGGCGAATTCCTCAAACACGCCAGCCAGCACCGGTTCAATCGCAGCGAAGACATCTTCCTGCGTCACAAAAGACATTTCGAAATCAAGCTGGTAGAATTCGCCTGGGCTACGATCCGCGCGCGAAGCCTCATCACGGAAGCAGGGCGCGATTTGGAAGTAGCGATCAAACCCCGCCACCATGCAAAGCTGCTTGAATTGCTGCGGTGCCTGCGGCAGCGCGTAGAACTTGCCCGGATGCAGCCGTGCCGGCACCAAGAAGTCCCGCGCACCTTCAGGGCTGGAAGCCGTCAAGATCGGGGTTTGGAATTCCGTAAAACCCTGATCAATCATCCGCCGGCGGATGGAAGAAATCACTTGGCTGCGCAGCATCAGATTGCGATGCTGCCGCTCCCGCCGCAGATCTAAAAAGCGATAGCGCAGGCGCAATTCTTCAGGGAATTCGGCATCACCCGCCACTTGAATGGGCAGCACTTCGGCGGCGGATTGCACTTCCACTTCACGCACGCGAAGTTCAATCGCGCCCGTCGGCAGCTTGGCATTCACCGTGCCGGCTTCGCGCGGCACCACATCACCCGTGACGGTAATCACGCTTTCGGGGCGGAGTTCTTCCAGCAGCTTCAGCACGGGCGAACCCTGCGCCACCACGCATTGCGTCATGCCGTAATGATCGCGCAAATCAATGAACAGCAAGCTGCCATGGTCGCGCTTCCTGTGCACCCAGCCGGAAAGCCGCGCGGGGGAGCCGGCATCGGAAGCGCGGAGTGCGCCGCAATGATGGGTACGATAGGCATGCATGGCAAAAATTCATCCTAAGTGGCGGAAAGGCGGGGGAAAGCGCCCCAGGGAGGGGTTTCTGTCAACCCCACCGCTTTCCCGGGACCCTGCGCCCCTGTATGGAACCTGTCATGAACCGTCGCCATGCCGTCCCGGCAGCCGAACAAAGCCCCGCCCTGATCACCGATACAGGGAGCCTCGCCGCGCTTTGCGACAGGCTGCAGCATGAGCCCTTCGTCACCGTGGATACTGAATTCATGCGTGAACGCACCTATTGGCCAGAACTCTGCCTGGTCCAATTGGCCGGCCAGCATGAGGTTGCGCTGGTGGATGCCCTGGCGCCGGGGCTCGATCTTGGCCCCCTCGGCGAATTGATGGCGCAGCCACATGTGGTGAAGGTCTTCCACGCCGCGCGGCAGGATGTGGAAATTTTTCTGCTGAAATTCGGCGCAGTGCCCCACCCGATTTTCGATACGCAAATCGCTGCCATGGTGGCCGGTTTCGGGGATCAGGCGTCCTATGATTCTCTTTGCCGGTCACTCGCCGGGGTGCAGATAGACAAGGCCCATCGCTTCAGCGATTGGTCCGCCCGGCCCTTATCCGATAGCCAATTGGCCTATGCGGCGGCGGATGTGACGCATCTGCGCAAGATTTTTGTCTCCCTCACGCTAAGCCTGGAACGGGAAGGCCGGATCGACTGGGTGGGGCAGGAAATGGGTGCGCTGGCCGACCCCGCGACCTATTTGACCGACCCGGACACCGCTTGGGAAAAGCTTCGCCCGCGCACGTCAAACCGGCGGTTTTTGGGCGTTTTGCGCGCCATCGCCGCCTGGCGGGAACGCGAAGCCCAGCGCATCAATATCCCGCGCCAGCGGCTGGTGAAGGATGACACGCTGCTGGAGATCGCCGCCACCATGCCCGATGGCCCGGCGGAATTGGCCCGCGCGCGGGGGATTTCGGAGAACTTCGCCAAGGGCAAAAGCGGTGAGGGGCTGCTGGCGGCCATCCGCCAGGCCCGCGCTTTGCGCGAAGAAGAATTGCCGCAATTGCAGAAGGAAAAGGTCGGCCCGCCACCTTCCCCAGCGCTGGTGGCGCTGCTCAAGGTGCTGCTGGCCGCGAAGTCCGAGGAGCACGATGTCGCACCCCGCTTGCTCGCTTCCAGCGATGATCTGGAAAAGCTGGCCACCGGGCAGGAAGATGTGTCGGCACTGCATGGCTGGCGGCGGGAAGTGTTTGGGGAGGCCGCTTTGGCGCTGCGGTCCGGCCAATTGGCGCTTGGGGTGGATGGCAGGCGGGTGAAGCTGATCCCGGCGGGTTAGTGCGCGTCCCGTGCACATTCGTTCACAGGACACGCACTAAACTTTTGTTTTGTCGCATTTTCCGAGTCGCCAAGTGATCTCACTTGGCTTGAAAATGCTCTAACCCGCCGGGTTCCAGTCAAAAAGAATTATCGCGGCCGCCGCCAGGCCCAACACGCTGAACACCATGGACAGCATGGGCCAGGCATCGCGCGGGCCGCGCATGGCAATCACAGCATTGCCAACCAAGGATACCATCACCGCCGCAATCGGCTGGGACCAATGCAATTCCCGGAACCCCCAGACAATCAGTGCAATCCAGGTGACAAACGCCGCGCGTGACAGCCAAACCCAGAAGGTGGACGCGACTTCGGAAGCCGGGCGCATTTCTGGCGCAGGGCTTTTGGAATGGATGAAGGCGCCGATCGAAAGCAGCACCATGGCGGTGAAATACAGGGTCACCCCCCTCAAATGCCGAACCCGAGCCCTGCCTGCAAGGGCTTTCCTGCGCGCAAAGGTCGCCCTTAGCGCTATTCCGCGCTAACGCTACGCCATGACGGCCCAACCCCCCGCCCTATTGCAGGTGCTGCCCGCGCTCCGCTCCGGGGGTGTGGAACGCGGCACGCTTGAGATTGCCGAGGCGCAGATAGCCGCGGGGTTTCGCGCCATTGTGGCCTCTGCGGGTGGGGAAATGGTGCCGGCCTTGGAAGCGCTGGGCGCCAAGCACATCACTTTGCCGCTCACCGCCAAATCGCCCTTCACCCTTTGGCGCAACGCGGCTTCACTCACGGCGCTGGCGCGGGCGGAAGGGGTGGCGCTGATCCATGCGCGTTCGCGCGCGCCGGCCTGGTCGGCGCTGATGGCGGCCAGGCGCGCGGGGCTGCCCTTCGTCACCACCTATCACGGCGCTTATAATGAGGGCTTTCCTGGCAAGCGCTTCTATAATTCCGTCATGGCGCGCGGGGACCGCGTGATCGCCATCAGCCATTTCATTGCCGATCTGATCCGGACCCGGCATGGGGTGGAGGAGGCTAGGCTTCGCGTGATCCCGCGCGGTGTTGACCCTCGGCGCTTCGATCCTGGCTTGGTGAGTGCCGAAAGGCTTGCCGCGCTGCGCAATGCCTGGGGCCTGCCTGAAGGCAACCCGATCATCATGCTGCCGGCGCGCGTGACGCGCTGGAAGGGGCAGATGGTGCTGGTTGAGGCCATGGCCCGCCTGCCAGGAGATTCGCTCGCGCTATTGGTGGGTGATGCGGAGGAACGCCCGGCCTTTCGCGCGGAATTGGAAGCCCGCATTGAAAGCCTGGGGCTGAAAGACCGCGTGCGCCTGGTGGGCCACGCCCAAGACATGCCGGCGGCGCTGCTGCTGGCGGATGTCGTGATCCATGCCTCCACCGATGCGGAAGCCTTTGGCCGCACGGTGATTGAAGCCCAGGCCATGGCGCGCCCCGTGATTGCGAGTGACCTTGGCGCGCCGCGCGAAACCGTGCGCGAGGGTGTGACCGGCTGGCGCATCCCGCCCGGCGATGCAGCTGCACTGGCAGACGCCATCGGCAAGGCGCTTGCCCTGCCGCCCGCCGAACGCGCGGCGCTTGGCGCAAGGGCGCGGGCGGCAGTGCTTTCGGGCTACACGACTGCGGCCATGCAGGCAGCGACCATCGCCGTTTATCGGGAAGTGCTGCGATGAAGCCACGTATCCTGGTGATCAAGCTGGGTGCATTGGGGGATTTCGCCCAAGCCTTTGGGCCTTTTGCGGCGATCAGGGCGCATCACCCGGGGGCGGAGATCACGCTGTTGACCACGCCGCCCTTCGCCCCCCTTGCGCGGCAGGCGCCGTGGTTTGACCTGGTGTGGGAGGATGGCCGGCCAAAGGGCCTCGCCGCGCTTTGGGCCTTGGGGCGGAGGCTGCGCGCGGCGCGCTTTGGTCGCGTTTATGATTTGCAGACCTCTGACCGGTCCTCGCGCTATCGCTGGCTGGTCGGGCGCGGGGTGGAATGGTCCGGCATTGCCGCCGGCGCTTCCCACCCACATGCCAATCCGCGCCGCGATTTCATGCACACGGTGGAACGCCAGCGGGAGCAATTGGCGATGGCCGGGATCGGCCAATTCCCGGCGCTCGCGCTTGATTGGCTTGATGCCGATATCACGCGCTTCGCCTTGCCGGATCGCTTTGCGCTGCTGATCCCCGGCGCGTCACCCGGCAGGCCGGCCAAGCGTTGGCCGGTGGAGAATTTTGCGGCCTTGGCGGCGGCGCTGGATATCCCGGCCGTCATCCTGGGTGGCCCGGCAGAAGCCAGCCTGGGCACGGCCATCACGGAGACTGCCCCAGGCGCGCGTGACCTGACGGGCAAGACAAGCTTTGCCGATATCGCGGCCCTCGCCCGCCGCGCTGCCTTTTGCATCGGCAATGATACAGGCCCGACGCACCTTGCCGCCGTGGCTGGCTGCCCGACCCTGGCGCTGTTCGGTGAGGATAGCGACCCCGCGCTTTGCGCCCCGCGCGGCCCGCGTGTGGCCGTGCTGCGGCGCCAGCCCTTGGGCAGCCTGCTACTCGCCGATGTGCAGGGCGCCCTTCGGGATTTGATCAACCAAACCGCCGTAACGGCTTGACCCGGAAGGGGCCTCTGCCCATGGTCCGGCCTGCTTTCAACCAATAGGACGCTGTTCATGCCCGCGATTACCCTGCCCGATGGTTCCATCCGCCAATTTGACGGCGCGGTGACGGGCACCACTATCGCGGCGGCGATTGGCCCTGGCCTGGCCAAGGCGGCACTTGCCATGGAAGTGGATGGCAAGCTGCGCGATCTTTCGGCCAGCATCACCCAGGACGCCAAGCTGCGCTTCATCACGCGCCGCGACCCAGAAGCGCTTGAGATGATCCGCCATGATTGCGCCCATGTGCTGGCCGAAGCCGTGCAGGCGCTTTATCCCGGCACGCAAGTCACGATCGGCCCTTCGATTGAAAACGGCTTCTATTACGATTTCGCGCGCAATGAGCCCTTCACGCCGGATGATTTCGCCAAGATCGAGGCGAAGATGCGCGAAATCATTGCGCGCAATGATGCCTTTATGCGCGAAGAATGGGACCGTGAGGATGCGATCCGTTTCTTCTCCGACAAGGGTGAACGCTACAAGGCGGAATTGATCCAGGATTTGCCGAAATCCGAAATCATCAGCATCTACAAGCAAGGCGCTTGGACCGATTTGTGCCGCGGTCCGCATATGCGCGGCACGGGCGATATCGGCACTGCCTTCAAGCTGATGAAGGTGGCCGGCGCATATTGGCGCGGCGATCATCGCAACGCGATGTTGAGCCGGATTTATGCCACCGCCTGGCGCGACCAGAAGGAACTCGACGCCTATCTTTTGCAGTTGGAAGAAGCGGAAAAGCGCGACCACCGCAAAATCGGCAAGGAAATGGGGCTGTTCCATCTGCAGGATGAGGCGGTGGGCTCGGTCTTCTGGCACCCCAAGGGCTGGCGGCTTTATCGCACCGTGGAAGCCTATATGCGCCGCCGCCTGGATATCGCCGATTATCAGGAAGTGAAGACGCCACAATTGGTGGATCGCAAGCTTTGGGAAGCTTCCGGGCATTGGGAAAAATTCCGCGAAAACATGTTCGTGGCGCGCGTGGAAGATGA
The DNA here is from genome assembly GCA_903927465.1 of uncultured Rhodospirillales bacterium. Taxonomy (GTDB): domain Bacteria; phylum Pseudomonadota; class Alphaproteobacteria; order Acetobacterales; family Acetobacteraceae; genus Neoroseomonas. Next base: position 29,644 of record CAIYMY010000039.1, read on the forward strand.
AGACGAAAAAGACCGCGTGCTGGCGCTGAAGCCGATGAATTGTCCCTGCCATGTGCAGATTTTCAATCAGGGCTTGCGGTCTTACCGTGAATTGCCATTGCGCATGGCGGAATTCGGCGCTTGCCATCGCTATGAACCCTCGGGCGCGCTGCACGGCATCATGCGCGTGCGCAGCTTCGTCCAGGATGATGCGCATATCTTCTGCGCTGAAGAACAGATCGCCGATGAAACGGTGCGCTTCGTCGCCTTGCTATCTTCCATCTACCGCGATTTCGGCTTTACCGAATTCCGCGTGAAATTCTCAGATCGCCCGGCGCGGCGCGCGGGGACGGATTCGGTCTGGGATCAGGCGGAAGGCGCGCTGAAGGATGCCTGCCGCATTGCGGGCGTTGAATATGAATTGAACCCCGGTGAGGGCGCGTTTTACGGCCCCAAGCTGGAATTCGTGCTGCGGGACGCGATTGGCCGCGATTGGCAATGCGGCACGCTGCAAGTGGATTTCGTGCTGCCAGAGCGGCTGGATGCAGAATATGTCGCGGAAGATGGCTCCCGCCGCCGCCCCGTTATGCTGCACCGCGCCATCCTGGGGTCTTTTGAACGCTTCCTTGGCATATTGATCGAAGAACATGCCGGGCGCTTCCCGCTTTGGCTCGCCCCGGTTCAGGTGGTGGTGGCGACCATTGTGGATGAGGCCGCGCCCTTCGCCCGCCAAGCCGCCGCCGCTTTGCAAAAGGCCGGGGTCGCGGTTTCGCTTGATCTCAGAAACGAGAAAATCAACCGCAAGGTGGTGGATCACATTGAACAGCGCGTGCCCATCCTGGCCGTGATTGGCCGGCGAGAGGCTGAGGAAGGCACCATCGTGCTCCGCCGCCTGCCAGGGCGGGATCAAGAAACGCTGAAGCTTGCCGATGCCGTGGCTTTGTTGGCCGCGGAGGCGACGCCGCCGGATTTGCGGGCCTGAGCGCTATTTTGTCTGGGATTTCCGCCCTTCATGGGCGGCAAAGCCAAGGGAAAACTTGCAGACGGCTCCCCAAAAGCCCATAAATACGCCGTTCTGATAACCACGACAGGAGAGTACCATAGCTCGACCCCCTATGCCCGCCGCCCAGCAGGCCCCCGCGCGTGAAGGCCCGCGTATCAATGATGAAATCCGTGTCCCTCAGGTCCGCCTGATTGATGACGCCGGAGAGATGCTAGGCGTCATGTCTGCCCGCGAAGCGCTGATCCGCGCTTATGATCTCGGCCTGGACCTGGTGGAAATCTCGCCCAATGCTGTGCCGCCCGTCTGCAAGATCCTGGATTACGGGAAGTACAAATACGAGCAGCAGAAAAAGGCGAATGAGGCGCGCAAGAAGCAGAAGGTCGTCGAAATCAAGGAAATCAAGGTTCGCCCGAATATTGATGATCATGATTACGATGTGAAGATGAAGCAGATGAAGAACTTCATCGGCGAAGGCGACAAGGTGAAGGTGACACTTCGCTTCCGTGGCCGAGAAATGGCGCACCAGGAATTGGGCGTGAAGGTGCTGGAACGCATTCGCAGCGACCTGAATGAATTGGTGAAGGTCGAACAAATGCCCAAGCTTGAAAACCGCCAGATGGTGATGGTGGTTTCACCGAAATAGGCCGTGCCGACGCGGCGGCGTGATTCAGCAAGCTGGATCACGCTTTTTTGCGCATATCGGGACGGACGGATACCCTGAACCCGGCCGGCCATAAGCTTCATTCACCTTTGGCAACCCCCGAGCCACCCCATGCCCGAAAGCGCCCTTGCCAGCCTTGAACTCGCCGCCGCCCGCAACCCAGCGGGGGCGATGGATCTATTGCTTGTGACGGTGCGGCGGATTGCTGCCGGGACCAGTCTAGAAGAACTCGCCACTCCAGAGGCGCCGCAACTGACTGAGGTGCTGGCGACGCGGCTTGCCGCAGCCACGGCGCGCATCCTGACCGATCCTGCTGTTGCGTTTAATGACAGCGTTGCGCTGCGCCTGGCTGCCATTGGTCGCGTTTTGGATCACGTGCATGCCATCAGCGGCTTTGGCAGCTCGGACCATATTCTGCGCATGCTCGGCGCCGGCGATACTCACGGGCTGCGGCGCCTTTTCCAGGAAGACAGGCGGGCTTTTTCGAGGGCTTGGCTGCTGTTTTCCGTGGATTCGGCACTGCCCATTGATGTCGGTGCCCTGTTGGAAGCACCCGCGCCGCTCGCGCTGCTGGTGGCGATGGGCCTGGTTTCGCAAAAACCCATCCTCACCGAAGCCGGGCATCGCCGGCGCGAAGAATTGGTGAGCCTCGCCGGGCGGCTCAGGCCCGTGCCGCTACCGCTTTCGGTGGATCATTTGGTGCTGCTCTCAGCAGCCTGGATGCTGTGTTCCTATGCCGGGGCGCGCGACAAGCATGGCATCAAGCCCGTACTGAACCGCGTGCTGCGCCAATGGGCTGAGGGGATTGGCATCAGCGATGCGGCGTTGCCCCCGATCCGGGCGCTGAAGACGCGCCCGACCTTGTTGATCGCGGCCGAGATCATGCATTCCAACCACGTGCAGTATCGCTATTTCGGGCAGTATCTGCGTCAGCTTCGCCAGCGTTTCCGCCTGGTGCTGGTGACCGAGGAAGCCCAGGCCGATAGCAGCGTGCGCATGTTGTATGATGAGGTTCATGCTTTCAAGCGCGAAGGCGGAACGAGTTATTTCAACAATTTGGCAGACACGATCAAATCCATCGCCCCGGATGTGATCTTTTGGCTGAGTGTTGGCATGCGCCATTGGGGGCCGGTGCTCGCTAATTTCCGCCTGGCACCCATTCAATTGGCCGGGCTTGGGCATTCGGCCTCCACCTTCTGCGACACCGTGGATTACTACTTCACCGAAGAAGGTTATGTCGGCGACCCGGGCCTATTGTCCGAACAAGTGGTGCTGCTGCCAGATGAGAGCCTGATTTTTGAGAGATCACCGCATTACACGCCGCTGCCTCCCATTATTCGCGAAACCGCACAGCCCTTGCGCGTCGTGCTGCCTTCCAACCTATTGAAGCTCAATCCGCATTTTATCGGCGTCTTGCGGCGTATTCGCGAAAAGGCCGGCCGGCCGTTGGAATTTCGCGTCTTCCCGAATGTCTCAGGCCTTGAGCTCATGGCGACCAAGCGCGTCTTTGACCAGCATTTGCCCGGCAGCATCGTGTATCCCGTCATGGCCTATAACGCCTATCTGGCAGAGCTGAACGCTTGTGATCTGAACCTGAGCCCCTTCCCCTTTGGCGGCCTGCATAGCGTTGTTGATTCGCTACGCCAGGGCATTCCGGTGGTAGCACTGGAAGGGCTTGATCTGCATGCGCGCACGGATTCCATGTTGCTGCGCCGTCTTGGCATGCCGGAATGGCTGATTACCCAGAACGAGGATGAGTATATCACCGCAGCATTGCGTGTAATTGACAATGACGAGGAACGGATTGCGCTGAGCCGCCAGGCGCTGGCGCTCGATGTCGACCGCGTCTTGTTTGGTGATGCGACCACGCCGCTCCGCGGCGATGTGGTGGATGCGATGTGGTGGGTTTACCAGAATCATGATGCGATCAAGGCCTCTGGTCGCAAGGTGTTTCGCGCCGCGGATCGCACGCCGTCTCCCGCATAACCGAAGCGGGTGCTTTCAGCCGGGCGGCGTAGGCATTACATGCAGGCCATGCCCAAGCCTGCCCTTCTTTGGTTCCGCCAGGATCTGCGCCTTGCCGATAACCCGGCGCTGCATGCCGTGGCCGACCGCCCGGTCCTGCCGGTCTTCATCCTGGACCCGGAAGCCGCCGGCACCTGGGCGGAAGGCGGCGCTTCGCGCTGGTGGCTGCATCATAGCCTTGTTTCGCTTTCGCGTGACCTGAAAGCCGCCGGCGCGCCGCTTCTGGTGCTGCGTGGCGCCGCGCTTGACCTGCTGCCCAAGCTTGCGGCTGAGATCGGCGCCGATGAAATCCATGCCGGGCGCCTGACAGAGCCCTGGGCGCGGGCGCGCGACGCCAAGCTGGCTGAAACCCTGCAAGGGACGGGGCAAAAGCTGGTGCTGCATCGGTCTGCCTTGCTGCATGAACCGCATCAGGTGCGTACCGGGGCTGGCAAGCATTACGCGGTCTATACCCCGTTTTCCCGAACGCTATTCGGTTTTGGCGACCCCGCCGCGCCGATCCCGGCGCCGAAGCGCCTGCATCCCGCGTCCGGCGCGCCCGCTGGTCTGGAAATTGCGGCCCTTGGCCTGCTGCCGCGCCCGCCTGAACCAGATTGGGCGGGTGGGTTCGGTGCGGTGTGGCAACCGGGGGAAGTTGGGGCCGCGCGGCGGCTCACTGATTTTCTTGCCTCGGGCGTCAATGCCTATGCCGACCGGCGCAATGAACCAGCGGCCAAGGGGGGCACCTCCGGCCTTTCGGCGCATTTGCATTTTGGGGAGGTTTCGCCCCGCCAGGTCTGGGTGGCGGCGCGGGAAGCCGCACCCCATGGGGGCGCGGGGCTGGAGACCTTCCTGAAGGAGGTGCTCTGGCGGGAGTTTTCGCATCATTTGCTCTGGCACCGCCCGGAAATGCCCGAAGCACCGCTGCGTGCCGATTTCGCGGCCTTTCCCTGGGCGCCGGATGCCGGGATGCTTCGCGCCTGGCAGAGGGGGCAGACAGGCTACCCTATTGTGGATGCCGGCATGCGCCAGCTTTGGCGGATCGGCTGGATGCATAACCGCGTGCGCATGATCACGGCTTCGTTTCTCGTGAAACATTTGCTGCAACCCTGGCAGAAAGGTGAGGCCTGGTTCTGGGATACGCTGGTGGATGCGGACCTCGCGGCCAATAGCGCTTCCTGGCAATGGGTTGCGGGCTGCGGGGCGGATGCGGCGCCCTATTTCCGCATCTTCAACCCAGTGCTGCAGGGCGAGAAATTCGACCCCGACGGCGAGTATATCCGCACTTGGTGCCCGGAATTGGCCAAGCTGCCAGCGCGCTTCATCCATAAGCCCTTTGAGGCGCCGGAGATGATCCTGCGCGGTGCTGGGGTGACGCTTGGGCAGAATTACCCGAAGCCGGTGATTGGCTTGGCGGAAGGCCGCGCCCGAGCGTTGGCTGCCTTTGCGGGGCTACGCGGCGGATGATCTCAGCGCGGAGGCTGCGTGACGCGGGCTTTTCCGGCCTGCGCGTGGTCGGCGATGTGCATGGTGAGGCCGAGGCTTTTGAATCCGCCCTTGCGGGGGCGGAATCGCTCGGCCTTTTCATCATTCAGCTTGGCGATCTGGTGGATTACGGGCCGGATAGCCCGGGCGTGCTGCGCCGCGCTTTTGCCATGCTCGACGCGCGGCGCGGGGTGTTCCTGTTGGGCAATCACGAACACAAGCTCCGCCGCGCGCTGATTGGCCATGCGACTGCCAAGCTGTTCGTGGCGCCGGAGGGGCTTGGCCGCACCTTGGAGCAATTGCAGGGAGCGCCAGATGGCACGGCGCTGACGGCGCGCGCGGTGGCCGAAATTGCCCGCGCGCCGGCCTGGCTGCGGCTGGGTCAGGCCATGTTCATCCATGCCGCCTATCACGATGCCATGCTGTTCCGCGCGCCCCCCGAAGATGCCGGGGTGCGCCGCCCGGATGGCCCGCTATCCCGCGCACTTTACGGCGAAGTGACCGGCCAGCGCAGCGCGGATGGCTACCCCATGCGCGCCACGCGCTGGGTGGGGCGCATTCCGCATGGCATCACGGCTTATGTCGGGCATGATAATCGCTCCAGCAATGGGCGGCCGCATGAAATGCGCGGCGCGCTTGGTGGGCGGGCGATTTTCCTTGATACCGGCGCAGGGAAAGGCGGCGCGCTGGCTTGGATTGATGTGCCGTTTGAGGCGCTGGAGTCTGAGGCCGGGTAGCTGAAGTTCCAACCAAGTGGAGATACTCGGCTGGAAAACGCTTTCAGGACCAGACGGGCGCGGCCTACCGAATTGCAGGCAGGCTGATGCCCGGGGGTGGTTCTCTCACCAGGCACCATCTGGGCGGGTCACTAGACGGCCCACATCCATCCCAGCCGGAGGACCGGCAAGACCGATTCTCCTCAGTGAACCATTCGGCATTTGCGGTACAGACAGCCCAGTTCGGGTCCAAAGTGGCATCGCGGCTCAAATAAATCATTTCGAGCCAAACTTCGCCCACCGATTCGAAGGTCGGCAGCAGGTTGGTCATCCATTCCCACTTCGCCGCCTGGGCTGGCCGTGCCACGGCAATGGCGCCGCGCGACACGGCGCGCCGATAGCCCTTGAGAAAATGCGATTCAAGACGCACGCCGAACCCGCCGCTGCCAAAGCCAACCATGCTTTCGGCTACGGTCATTTCGCATTCATCCGGCAGGATCAGCGCTGTTGGGAAAGCGAAGGTGGTGCCAAGGAAAGTGCCGGCGCGGGCAAATAGGTCAACCTCGAAAAAATAACCAATCGAGCGCATCCGCGACACTGTGTCTCGCAGATGCGCGGCTTCCTGCCCCGGCGCGACACGCGCCCATCGCGTTGCAACCGCATTCCATACTTCTGCCGCCGCCGGGTAATTCGGATCACTCGCTGCCCAATGGCGCTCAAGCTCCGCGGCGAAGCCACGCGCCTTGCCTTCACGCCAATGCGCAATCATGCGGATCAGGCTGTCCGTGGCGCCAATCGCGCCCCAGGAGACGATATGCACCAGATGATGCGGCTTCTGGAGGGCATCCAAATAGGTTTGCAGGACATAGCCCACCCCTTGTGCACTGAGCCCGCCTTGGCTCTGGCCCGTCACAAAGACCTCGCCCCCTCCTGGGCCCGCGGTGGCATAAGCGGCGGCATCGTTGATCATGCTGAGGGCAGCGGTTGAGATGGCCTGCGCCCGCCCCATGGTCAGACCTGAGGCCCAGGTCCTGAGATCAGGGTGGTCGAAAGTATGCGTACCCGCGATGGCATAAATCCGGTGGGGGTGCCTGCGATCCTTGGCTTCCAGCACCAGGCCGGCGAAGCCGCTATAGCGATCTGTGTAGACGCGAAGGACATCATAATGCGTAAGCGCGGCGGCGGTTGGTGAATCCTCGAGCCATGGGCGGGAATTCGGATCGGCAGGGTCGCGGTAGCGAACATCATAGGCGCGATCTGCGGCGGCGACCGTTGCCTCATCCACCTGCCAGAGCGCCGGGTGGCGGGAACGCCGATCCTGTAGGATGGCCGCGCCATCCACCCCCGGAATGTCATGGGTTGATGGGCTGCCTTCAGGAATCTCCAAATCCCGCACATGCCGAAGATGCAATTCAACGCGCGCCTGGCGTCCGCCATCCGTGAAGTTTGCCGTGACCCGGTGGGATGCAAGAATGTCCTGCGCAAACGGCAGCGCTTGGCGAAACGCCACATGCATATCGCGGACATGTTCCTTGGCCAGATGGGAAGCCGCCGCATCGCAGCGCGCAATATGCGCCGCGGCTTCGGCGCCGCGCGGATCAGTGGCGTGTTGCGCCCGGGCCGCGCCAATCATGAGGATCGCCATAAAAAGGCCGCTTGCGAGAAATCGGTATGGCCGTGCGACTGGCATGGATTTGTTTCCTTCACTCGGCGCCCAGGATGTCTTGAGCAAACCCGTTTAGCGGTTCTCCGATGCAAAATTCAATGCGTCGTTCTTGCACCGCGCGCAAAGGCAAGGATCATGGCGCTTGTCTCCAGATCTGGCGTCGCGCGGCCGAGAATCCTGAGCAGGCTAAGCTCCTCCCCACCCGGTAGGCGATGACCACCGCCCCTGACTTCATAAAGCCATGTCGCCACCCCATGCCGACATGCCTCCGCGCGGTGTAACAGAACATCTGGCGCGTCCAAGGCGCCGCGCCGGGGCAGGGGCTCCGCCGGCGCGACACCGGTGCAGCCATTGGTCGCCTGCCAGAAGGCGAAGCTCTCCGGGATCGAGCGGCGGCGCTGCAGCATGACGGCACCAGCAAGCACAATGCTGCCATCCCAGCGCACCACCGGGTCTTCCGTGCCGGCCACAAGCATGACCGGCAAGGGCCGCGTTGGCGTACAGGGCGTGTCAGAAGCGGGCGGCATGGTTGCCTTGAACAGCATCACCGAGGCAAGCCGCTCGGCGCGCCGGCACGCATAATGCGCGGCCATCATCCCGCCATTTGAAATCCCAACCAGGTGTATCGCCGCCGGATCAGCAATGCCGCCCTTCACCAAATGATCAATCAGGCCATCCAGTAGGGCGACATCATCGGGGCCATAAAAGGCAGAGGGAAGTTCCCGCGCTAGTGAGGCTTCATTCCACACCAGACCCGCCGCATCGGGGAAGGCCACAACAAAGCCGGCTTCCTTCGCCAGTTGCGGCAGGGGCATCATATTGCGCGTCAAGGCGCCGCTCAGCCCGGCGCCATGCAGGACAATGATCGTCGGCAGCGGGCCATGTGCTGCCGCAGGCCGGTCAATGATGGTCTGCGCGGCGCGGGTTTCGGGATCCGCTGAAGCCACCGCGCCGGACACATTGAGCAACAAAGCGAAGGCAGTGCAAAGAAAGCGCCAAGCATGGATCATTGATGTGGGTCTTTTTTCGAAAAACGCTCTGTTTTTGGCGGCAGAACTTCAAAACTGTTGGATCACCCCCATAACTTCGGGTTCGCCAAATCCCGCGCAATGCGCTCAGCCGCTGCTTCCAGCAAAGCTTCCCCCTTCGCGGCAGTGGCACTGCGCGCATCGCCGATCACGCCATTGGCGCTGAGTTCCTTGAAGGAACGCCGCCGCGCCAAAGCTGCCGGTTGGCCTTCAACCCGCGTGCTATGCGGGCCATGCTGTTCGGAAAGGCGCGCGGGGCGCACCGCTTCGGGCATCAGGGTCATGACCATGGAAGCCTCAGCCTCACAGGCATGCAGTACATTGGATTGGCGTTCCAGAATGGGCGCGAAGGCATCGCCCGCCATGTGCCAGTAAGTGGCGGCGGCAACGGGAATGCCGCTTTCGGCTTGCGCATCCACGGCGGCCACGGCCACCGCTTCTGAATTGCCGCCATGGCCATTCAGCAGCATCGCGCGCTTGAAGCCGGCGCGGGCTGCGGAGCGCACAATGCCACGCAACACACCACCGAAAGCGTCGTAATCCAGGGTTACCGTGCCGCCAAAGGGCACGTGATGCTCGGCCAAACCGGTCCAGACGCAGGGTGTCACCACCACCTGTTCACCGGCAGCCACCATGCGCTGCGCGACGCGATGCGCAACACCCGTGGCGCAGATGATATCAACGCCGGTCGCAAGTGCTGGGCCATGCTGTTCCAAGGATGCGACAGGGATGATCACCAATGCCCCAGCCGCGGCACGGGCATTGAGTTCTTCGGATGTCATTTTCATCCATTCGATTTCGGTCGTCATGTGGTACGCTCCGGGGTATCAGGGAAAATTGAATGAGGCCTGACAATGCCTCAATAGCTTCGCGGTTCATGCTTCCATCGGGGCGATGAATACGCAAGGGCTAGGCAAGGTTGGCGCCTCACCCCCGCATTTCCGGCCCATCCAAAAACGCCTGCGCCTTGGCGCGCATGGCGGCCAGTTTTTCGGGCTTGAGCTTGCGTAAGCCCATCACTGGCATCGCCATGCGCGGATTGCGCGCAAATTCCTCCGCATGGCGGGCGATGAAATCCCAATAGAGGAAATTGAAGGGGCAGGCGCGCGGCCCCACCGCATCCTTCGCATCATGCGCGCAGCCGCGGCAATAATCGCCCATGCGGTTGATATAGGCCGCAGACGCCGCATAGGGCTTGGACGCCATCACCCCGCCATCGGCGTAAAGCGCCATGCCTTGGGTATTGGGCAATTCCACCCAATCAAAGGCATCGGCATAGACCGCAAGATACCAGCGATTGACCTCGGCTGGATCAAGCCCCGCGATTAGCGCGAAATTCCCCGTGATCATCAGGCGCTGGATGTGATGCGCATAGGCGTGATCGCGTGTCTGCCCAACGGCTTGCGACATGCAGCGCATGGAGGTTTCCGCACCCCAGTAAAACGCCGGCAAGGGGCGCTTGGCCGCAAGCGCATTGCCTTCCGCATAGCCTGGCATCAGCATCCAATAAAGTCCGCGCACATATTCGCGCCAGCCAATGATCTGGCGGATGAAACCCTCCACAGCGTTGAGTGGAGCCTTGTCATCGCGCCAGGCTTTCTCAGCCGCCACGCAAATCGCGCGTGGATCAAGCAGACCGATATTCAGGCTGGTGGAAATCAGCGAATGAAACAAAAAGGGCTGCCCCGCCGCCATGGCATCCTGATAATCGCCAAAACGCGGCAGGCGATCCCGGATGAAGGCCGCAAGTGCAGCTTCGGCATCGCGCGCTGTTACTGGCCAAGCAAAGCTCTCGGCAGCGCCGAAATGCGCGCCGAAGCGTGTGCTTACAAGTGCCATCACCTCGCGCGTGATCTCATCCGGCGCAAAGCGCGGCGCGGCGGGCGGTGTCACACCGGCAGGCAGGCTGGCGCGGTTTTCGGCATCATAATTCCAGGCGCCGCCGGCGGGTTCATCGCCTTCCATCAACAAGCCCGTTTCGCGCCGCATTTCCCGATAAAAGAATTCCATCCGGTATTGCTTGCGCCCCTTGGCCCAGGCGCGAAAGCGCGGCAGGTCGCAGATGAAGCGATGATCAGGACGGATTTCGACAGGCAGGCCGAGCGCTTTTTCCCAAGCCTCCATATCCTGCAACACGCGCCATTCGCCGGGATGGGTGGCGATGATGCGCTCAGGCCGATGCTGCGCCACCGCGCGCGCCACTTCGCCTGCAAAGCTTTGCGTATTCGCTGGATCATCCAGGCGGATGTAATCCACGGCCACGCCGCGTGCTTCCAAAGCGCGGGCGAAATGGCGCATGGCGGATAGGATCAGAATGATCTTTTGCGGGTGATGGGGCACATAGGTGCATTCCGCCATCACCTCCATCATCAATACCCGATCCCGTTTGGGATCCAACCCTTCCAAAGCAGAAAGACCGGGTGTCAATTGATCGCCCAGCACCACGCGTAGTGCTGCGGTTTTGCTCATCCCATCAGCTCATAAACAACGGCGCTGCCATCCTCGCCCTTGGTCGTCAGCGCCACCCAGCGGCCTTCGGCATCATAGCGCGCCACGGCGTCAACCGCACCATTCAGGCTGAATTGCACGCCGCCGCTCGGCACCGCGCTGCGCGCGGCAGTGCCTGGGATAAGCGTGCAATTCAGTGGGCGGATCAACGGTCGGGAGAAATTCCCGCCATTCCACCAGGTAAGCGGCGCGGCATTGGCGGGCAGGCGCTGCGTGCCCTCCGGCCCCTGCGCCACCAAAGCACCACCTTCAACAGCAACGCGCGCCTCGGTCACGGTGCCATTGCGGTCATGGCGGGATGTCAGGCGTTGCAGCCGGTCATTCGCCCATTCTTCCGCAATCTCATGACGCAGGCGAAAGACGGTGAAGCCGGCCAGCTTCACCTGCAAGGCGATGTCGCTTTGCACCGTTAGCCGCTGCGCATTGCCCGAAAGCCTTACCTGATGCGTGCCAATCTCTCGGCCTTCGCGCAGCACGCGAAACCGCACCGGGCCGGGGGCGGCGAAGACGCTGATGGGCAGCAGCAAGCCGGGCAGGGCCAAAAAAGCACGACGCAACATCATCCGCGGTTCCTGAGCGTGGAACGGCCGCCATCCACGGCCATGATCTGGCCGGTGATCCAGCCCGCCTGATCTGATAGCAGAAAATCCGCGAGCGCGGCGGCATCATCACCTTCACCCAACCGGGGGATGGGGTGCTGCTTCGCGATCGCATCCGCCATTTGCGCATTCGCCAGCAGGGGCGCGGCCATGTTGCTGCGGGTCAGCGATGGCGCGATGCAATTGATGCGAATGGAAGGCGCCAATTCGGCGGCAAGGGCGACCGTGAGCCCCTCCACCGCGCCCTTGGCCGCGGCAATCGCCGCGTGGTTGGTGAAACCCGCCCGTGCGGCGATGGAAGAAAACAGCACCACCGCGCCCCGCCCCGCCGCCAGCGCGTCCTGCGCCGCCTGTATGGCGAGCATGGCGCCGAGGGCATTCAGCCGAAAGGCGCTCATCATATCCGCCTCAGTCACGCGTTTCAGCGGCTTCAGCGCGATAGAGCCCACGCAATAGGCTAGCCCGGCCAAGGGGGTGCCGGCAGCAGCCACCGCGCCGCGCAGTGCCGCCGCGTCTTCCACATCGGCCGGGATCGCGACGCTTCCAGGGATTTCCGTGGCAAGCGCGGCCAGCCGCGCGGCGTCGCGCGCCACCAGTACGGGCCGCAAGCCACGCGCTGCCACGCGCCGCGCCAGCGCCGCCCCCACCGCGCCGGTTGCGCCCAGGATCAGGATTGATGCTTCAGCCATGCTGCCCTCCTATGTTCTGTCTCCAAATGGTCACGCGCGGCGAAAGCGGGAGGGGCGCGACAAACCAGCCGCATTGTGCGAGTATAAATTCGCGATGCGTCAACTCCTTCTGCTGCGCCATGCCAAATCCGCCTGGGATGACCCGGCGCTTGCCGATCATGCGCGGCCCTTGAATGGCAGGGGAAGGCGCGCGGCGGCAGCCATGGCGAATGCGATGCGCGGGCTGGGGCTATCGCCCGATGTAGTGCTGGTTTCTTCCGCCAGGCGCACGATGCAAACCCTGGAAGCGCTTTTGCCCCTGCCCGATAGCCCAATCATTGAACCGATGGATGAGCTTTATCTGGCATCCTGGCAGAACCTGCTCGGCCTTTTGCACCGCGTGCCGGAAACCGCGCGGAGCGTGTTGCTGATTGGCCATAATCCCGGCCTGCATGACCTGGCGCTTGCACTTTCTGGCGCGGATTCAATGGCCCGCAACCCGGAAGCGCGCCGCATGGCCGGCGCCTTCCCCACGGCAGCTTTGGCAGAATTCAGTATTTCAAGCCCCTGGCCCGGCCTGGCAGAAGGCGGCGGGCGCCTGGTGCGCTTCATGATCCCCGACGATCTACCGGAAATGGCAGAATGACCGATCAAGAGCGTGCGGAAGCCAAGGCAGTGCCGGAAGCGCCGGAGATGACAGTGGCGCCGGAGCCTGCGGTGCTTGAGCTTGAATTCCGTATGGCAGTTGAGGACATTACGCTTCTTTCGCATTTGCCCATTCTGGCTGCCCTTCGAAAGGGCCGTATTTCCTCGGTTGCGGAGGAAATAAGGTGGCTGGATACGCCCGGCGGCGCGGTTATGGGATCAGGCAAGCTGATCGAAGTGCCCCGGCGTGGCCCAAAGCGATTGGTCACCTTGCACCCGGCGGATGATGCCCCTTGGCATCCCGGGATGGTGCTGCCTTCGTCTGCCCTGCCGAGCCCTTCCCAGGAACAAGCCGTTGGCGGCGTGGAGGCGCTGATCCCGCTTGCTGCCTTTTCTGGCAGGCGGCGCCGTCAGACCCTGGTCCTGGGCGACGCCATGGTGCAGCTCCGCGTCCTGCATGGGCATTTGCGGACGGTCATGGCCGAACGCGAAGTCGCGCGGGTAAGCCTTCTGGGTCCGCCAGAGGCAGTTCTGGATCTGGCCCAACGCTTGGCTGCAGTATGCCCGCTACTGCCATCAAGCCTCAGTCTGGCTGCCGAAGCCTTGAGCCTTGCCACCGGACAGCCCCCGGCCCCGCGCCGGCGCGGGGCGCCGGATACCTCCGGCACCGATACGCTGGAGGCCTGCTTCACGCTTGCCATTGGTCATTTGCTGGAGGTGGCGTCCCATTACGCGCCCATCGCCCGCGCTGGCACTGCGATGGAGGGCGTGCATCAATTACGGGTCGCGATGCGGCGCCTGAGATCAGTTCTCAAGGTCTTCCGCCCGGTCACGGATGCGCCGCAAGGCCGCGCCCTGGATGAAGCTTTGCAAGGGTTCTTGAAGCTACTTGGGCCGGCACGGGATTGGGATGTGTTTTTGGCCGGGATCGGGGCGGAGATGGCCGATCTTTTGCCGGATGATCGCCGCATGCGGGCCTTGCTGCGTGCGGCAGAAGCGGAACGCCAAACAGCCTATAAGGGTCTTGCTGAAGCGCTGGACGGGCCGGCCTGGCGCGCCTTGCTGCTTGCCGGCATCGCCTTCTTGCTCCGCAAACCCTGGCGTGACGGGGCTGATCCCGAAAGGCTTGAGCGTTTGGACGCCCCACCGCAGGATTTTGCCGCGCAGGTGTTGGGGAAGCGCTGGCGCAAATTGCGCAAGGCAGGCGAAGACATCGAGGAGCTTGAGCCCGAAGCGCTGCATGAGCTTCGCCTTGATGCAAAGCGCCTGCGTTATGCCGCCGAGGTCATGGCCCCGATCTTCCCGAGCAAGGCGACACGCCGGTTCCAGCGCAATCTTTCTGCATTGCAGGAGGAATTGGGGCTGAGCAATGATGCCTCGGTCGCGCGCGGGTTGGTGCGGCATCTTGACCGCGACAAGGATGCGGGCCGCGCCTGGGCGATTGGCCTTGTGGAAGGCTGGTGCCTGGCACGAACCACGGCGGATCGCGAAGCCATTCTGGAGATTTGGGACAAGCTTGATACCAAAGAATCATTCTGGTCAGCGGATTAGCTGCATCTCTTCGCGTTTTGCGTGAGTGTGACACAATTTTTTTACATCTTTGGCAGTTGTAACACGGCGAAAAATTCGGTTAACAGCGAATTGTGCGCGAACCGAGACGTATCTTTAAAGGCAAGCAACTAAGTCCCCGCTTTGGCGGTTCCGGGCTAGGTATTGCTTGCGCGGTGATTGCGGCGCTTTTCCTTGGCTTTGGCTTGCCGTCCAATCTGTTTGGCTCTGCCCCGGCGGATCGCCCGATCACTGCTGAGGCGGCGCAAATCCGCGTTTTTGATGGTGAGACGCTCGGCCTTGGGGATCGCATCATCCGCCTTTCCGGCATTGCCGCACCAGCACGGGGTGAGGCTTGTGGCGAAGACGCCTCACGCGGTGATTGCGGCGCGGCGGCGGCGGCGGCGCTCGCACACCTGGTTCATGGCCAAAACATCACCTGTCGGATTGAAGGCCATGATGGCTTCCGCCGCGGGCTTGGCCGCTGCATCGTCGGTGGGCGCGATGTGAATGCGGCCATGGTGGAATCGGGTTATGCGCTGGCATCGGTATCCGTTCTGCGCCCCCTGGAAGTGGCGGCGCGGGATGGCCGGCGAGGGCTTTGGGCCGATGCCAGCCAGATGCCAGCCGATTGGCGTCGGCGTTGAACGCCTTTGCCTATTTCTGAAAAGGGCCGGGTGCTGCGTTTTACACCCATCTTCAAGGGCGATTTACGCTTTGGCGTTAGGCTTTGCCCGACTGCCGATCACTCGGTTTGCCAATCTGCCCGCTCCGCCCCTATCTTGCACCGCACCATTATTTAGCGCCCCCGCTTGTGCTGGTGGCGTGACCGTTTTTGAGGAAGACAAGCATGACCACAAAGCCCCAGGGGTCCATTACCATCACGTTGGATGGCACAAACAAAAGCACGACGTTGCCCCTGCTGGGCGGCACGCTGGGGCCGCAGGTTGCTGATATTCGCAAGCTTTATGGCGATCTTGGGATTTTCACCTTCGACCCCGGCTATGGCGCGACCGCTGCCTGCGAAAGCACCATCACCTATATTGATGGCGATGCCGGCATCCTGCTGTATCGCGGCTATCCCATTGATCAATTGGCCGAAAAATCGAGCTTCCTGGAAATTTCCTATCTGCTGCTGAATGGCGATCTGCCCAATGCCGCGCAGTATGAGGAATTTCGCAAGGGTGTGACCTATCACACCATGCTGCACGAACAGCTCCGCCGCTTCTTTGATGGCTTCCGCCGCGACGCGCACCCGATGGCGATAATGTGCGGTGTGGTTGGCGCGCTGGCGGCCTTCTATCATGACAATCTGGACATCAATGATGCGCGCCAGCGTGAAATCGCTGCCTTCCGCCTGATTGCGAAAGTGCCGACCATTGCGGCTTGGGCCTATAAATATTCCATCGGCCAGCCCTTCATGTATCCGCGCAATGATCTGAGCTATGCGGAGAACTTCCTTTATATGCTGAACGCCGTGCCGGCTGAGCCCTGGGTGAATAACCCTATCCTGGCGCGCGCCATGGACCGCATCATGATCCTGCATGCGGATCACGAACAGAACGCGTCCACCAGCACGGTGCGGCTGGCGGGTTCAACCGGCGCCAACCCCTTTGCCTGCATCGCGGCGGGTATCGCAGCCCTTTGGGGCCCGGCGCATGGTGGCGCCAATGAGGCTGTGCTGAAGATGCTCGCCGAAATTGGGCATCCCGAGAATATTCCTGCCTTCATTAGCGAAGTGAAGGACAAGAACAGCCACACCAAGCTGATGGGCTTCGGCCATCGGGTCTATAAGAATTTCGACCCGCGCGCGAAGATCATGAAGGAAACCTGCCACGAAGTGCTGGCGGAACTCGGCATCAAGAATGAGCCGTTGTTGGATATGGCGATGGAAATGGAACGCATTGCGCTTTCCGATGATTATTTCGTCAGCCGCAAGCTTTACCCGAATGTGGATTTCTATTCGGGCATTATCCTGAAGGCGATGGGCATTCCGACCCATATGTTCACCGTGCTGTTCGCCGTGGCACGCACAGTGGGCTGGGTGAGCCAGTGGAAGGAATTGATCGAAGACCCAAGCCAACGCATCGGCCGCCCCCGCCAGGTTTATAGCGGCGCCGCGGAACGGCCCTTCGTGCCGATGGCGCTGCGGCCCTGAGTTACGATTTGCCTCCCTCTGGTTGATACCGGAGGGAGGCTTTAACCTCGTGTCAGCACAAAACAGCCCAATTTTTTAAGGCCTTCCATGCAATTATGGGTGTATGGAAGCCGCTGACACGATCAACCAGAAGCCGAAGATCAGACTAAAATTGACGCCCCTTGTGCAAAAGGGCGGCCCGTCGTTAACCTTTAATTCATCTTTACGGCCTAATCTATTCAGCATGCTCAGCTTAAATTCCATCGCATCCGTCTCCCAGGAGGTCTCGGCAAACGCCGGGGTCATCCAAGCACGTTCCCCGGTACAGCCGGTGGATGTGTTGCGCGGTAATGGTCAGGGGCAAAGCGCTCAGCGCTCCCTGGAAGCCGTCCCGCCGGAGCCGTCAAAGCCGATGCCGCGCGGGTCACTACTCGACCTTCGGGTTTGAAATCGGCTCCAGCCCTAAATTCTTTTTTGTTGAATAGTGGCGCCGTTACTTGCCGTTGAGCGCCGCGATCACGCCCGCCATAGCAGACTGAAACATTTCAGGCGTCAGCCGCCGGGTTGAGGTATTGTAACGGCTCACATGATAGGAATCGGCCAGGATCAGCCCATCGGGCAGGCGATGCCGCGCGCCATGGGTGAAGGCAAAGCGCGAAGCCGGAATGCCCTTGGCGCGGAGCAGCGCGTTATGCGCCACCACCCCCAAAGCGAGCACCACACGCAGGGCCGGCATGCCAGCAAGTTCGGCCTTCAAGAAGTCATTGCAGGCGCGGATTTCTACCGGTAGCGGCAGGTTTTCCGGTGGCACGCAGCGCACCGCATTGGCAATGCGGCAGCCGGTCAACTCCATGCCATCCTTCGGGTCTTCGCCATAGGCGCCGCGGGCCAGGCCATATTCCAGCAAGGTCGTGTAAAGCAGCTTGCCGGCATAATCCCCGGTGAAGGGCCGCCCGGTCCGATTGGCGCCACGCACCCCGGGCGCCAAGCCCAGCACCAAAAGTGGCGCCTGTCGCTGGCCCCAGGAAGGCACGGGCGCGTTATGCCAGCCGGGTTCCTTCGCCCGATTGGCGGCGCGATATTCGGCAAGCCTTGGGCAAAGCGCGCAATCGCGCCCGGGTGCTGACGCCTGTCCGCTTCGCGACCGCTCAGCAGACACGTGCTAAACCATTGTCTGATCGCATTTTCCGAGTCGCCAAGTGATTCCACTTGGCTTGAAAATGCTCAAGGTTTGATCGCATTTTCCGAGTCGCCAAGTGATTCCACTTGGCTTGAAAATGCTCAGGATTTGATCGCATTTTCCGAGTCGCCAAGTGATTCCACTTGGCTTGAAAATGCTCAGGGTTTGATCGCATTTTCCGAGTCGCCAAGTGATTCCACTTGGCTTGAAAATGCTCAAAGTTTGATCGCATTTTCCGAGTCGCCAAGTGATTCCACTTGGCTTGAAAATGCTCAGGCCCAGCGCTCATTCAGGCTCGATATCCGGCGCCTCACCATAAGGGTCGGCGGGGGTGATGCGGCTTGGCCGGGCCACCGCAGCAGGGGGCGGCGCGGGGGCGCGCGGGCGGGCTTCGGCGGGGGCGCGGCGGGCGATCTCTGGCCCGATATCGGCCAGTTCCAGAAAGGCGTCAGCCTGGCGGCGCAATTCATCGGCGATCATGGGCGGCTGGCTTTCCATGGTGGATACCACCGTCACCTTCACCCCCATGCGCTGCACAGCCTCCACCACGCGGCGGAAATCGCCATCGCCGGAAACCAGCACCGCATGATCCAGATGCGGCGCCAATTCCATCATATCCACCGCCAATTCGATATCCATATTGCCCTTGATGCGCCGGCGCCCGGTGGGGTCCGCCTGTTCCTTGGCGGGCTTGGTCACCACGCGCCAGCCATTATAGGCCAACCAATCGGTCAGCGGGCGAAGCGGGGAGTAATCCTCGGTCTCAATCAGCGCGGTGTAGTAGCAAGCGCGCACCAGATAGGTGGAGCCGCCGAAAAACCGCAGCATGGCGGCGAAATCCATCTCGAACCCGAGGGCCCTTGTGGCGTAATAGAGATTGGCGCCATCAACAAACAGGCCAACGCGTTCCGGGCCAGCCTGGCGCCGAGCAACATGAGCAGACATCAAATGATCCTCAATGGGTTGAAATCAGCGATCAAATACGAGCAGTTTTATTACACTATAAATTCTGCGCTGTCATGCCCAGCGCGCCGGAGCATTTTCAAGCCAAGCGGTATCGCTTGGCGGCTCGGAAAATGGGACCAAACAGACGGAAGCATTTTCAAGCCAAGCGGTATCGCTTGGCGGCTCGGAAAATGCGACCAAAAATCAAGCATTTTCAAGCCAAGCGGTATCGCTTGGCGGCTCGGAAAATGC
>CAIYMY010000040.1 GCA_903927465.1 uncultured Rhodospirillales bacterium
ACCGGGGGGGGCGTTCAGCGGATAACCCGCGCCGGCAGGGTAGGCCGGCAGGACAGATAGAGAAGAGCAGGACAGGCATGAACGCGATCACCCAGTCTTTCACCGGGCGTAAGCGGATCCGCAAAAGCTTCGGGCGTTTGCCAGAAGTGGCGCCGATGCCGAACCTTATTGATGTGCAGCGCGCATCCTATGAAAGCTTCCTGCAAATGGAAGTGCTTCCGGATTCGCGGACCGTCACGGGTTTGCAGGAAGTGTTCCGTTCGGTCTTTCCGATTGATGATTTCGCCGGGCGTGGCCGCCTGGAGTTCGTGCAATACGAACTCGAAGATCCGAAATATGATGTTGAGGAATGCATCCAGCGCGGGCTTACTTATGCCGCGCCGCTCAAGGTGCGGTTGCGCCTGATCGTGTGGGATGTGGATGAGGAAACCGGCAGCCGTTCCGTGCGCGACATCAAGGAACAGGATGTCTACATGGGCGATATGCCGCTCATGACCGACAACGGTACCTTCATCATCAATGGCACTGAACGTGTTATTGTTTCCCAGATGCATCGCAGTCCGGGTGTCTTTTTTGACCATGACCGGGGCAAGACGCATTCCAGCGGCAAGTATTTGTTTGCCGCGCGCGTCATTCCGTATCGTGGTTCCTGGCTTGATTTTGAATTCGACGCCAAGGACATTTGCTATGTCCGCATTGACCGCAAGCGCAAGCTGCCGGTCACCACGCTGCTTTACGCGCTGGATAGCGCGGCCACTGAAATGCGGCGTGCCGAGCGTGGCGGGCAGATGGAATTGAGTGAAATCCGTGGCATGGATGCCCAGGAAATCCTGAATTCCTTCTATGGTCAGGTGGTGTTTGCGCGCGGCCCCAAGGGCTGGTCGCGCACTTTTGATCCCGATTCCTTCCGCGGCGTGAAGCTCGCGGAAGCGCTGGTGGATGCGCGTACTGGCGAAGTGGTTGCCGAAAAGGAAGCGAAGCTGACGCCGCGCCTGGCGCGCAAGATCGCCGAAGCCGGCACGACGGAAGTGCTGGTGAGCCGCGCTGAATTGCTCGGTCGCTTTGTGGCAGAAGACCTGGTGAATATGGAAACCGGGGAAATCTGGGCCGAAGCCGGTGATGAACTGACTGAGCCGAAGCTGAACCTGATCGAGGAGATTGGGCTCAATCGCCTGCCCACGCTTGCCGTTGATCAGGCGGTTGGTCCCTGGATGCGCAATACGCTCGCGGTGGACAAGAATTCCAACCGCGACGAAGCGCTGATGGACATTTATCGCGTTATGCGTCCGGGTGAACCACCGACGCCGGACACGGCTGAGGCGCTGTTCCGCGGCCTGTTCTTCGACATGGAACGCTATGATCTTTCCACGGTCGGGCGCGTGAAGATGAATATGCGCCTTGGCTTTTCGCTGGAAGAAGTGCCGGATTATGTGCGCATCCTGCGCAAGCAGGATATTGTGGCGACGCTGCGCGTGCTGCTCGACCTGAAGGATGGGCGCGGGCAGATCGACGATATCGATAACCTTGGCAATCGTCGCGTGCGGTCTGTTGGCGAATTGATGGAAAATCAATATCGCGTAGGTTTGCTGCGCATGGAACGCGCGATCAAGGAACGCATGGGTTCGGTGGATATTGACACCGTCATGCCACATGACCTGATCAATGCGAAGCCGGCGGCAGCGGCTGTGCGGGAATTCTTTGGTTCCTCTCAGCTATCGCAGTTCATGGACCAGACTAACCCGCTTTCCGAAGTGACGCATAAGCGCCGCCTTTCGGCGCTTGGCCCGGGTGGTCTGACGCGTGAACGTGCGGGCTTTGAAGTGCGCGATGTGCATCCGACGCATTACGGGCGCATCTGCCCGATTGAAACGCCGGAAGGCCCGAATATCGGCCTGATCAATTCACTTGCGACCTTTGCCAAGGTGAACAAGTATGGCTTCATTGAAACGCCGTATCGGCTGGTGAAGGATGGGCAGATTGTGGGCGATTCCCGCTATTTGTCCGCCATGGAAGAAGAGCGTCTGATTGTCGCGCAAGCGGATGCCAATGTGGATGGCGATGGCCGCTTCAAGGATGAATTGGTCTCTGTCCGTCAGGGGGGCGATTTCCGACTGGTGAAGCCGGAAGAAGTAACGGCGATTGACGTCTCTCCCAAGCAGCTTGTGTCGGTTGCGGCGGCGCTGATCCCCTTCCTTGAAAACGATGACGCGAACCGCGCGCTGATGGGTTCCAATATGCAGCGTCAGGCGGTGCCGCTGATCCGCGCCGATGCGCCGCTGGTCGGCACCGGCATGGAAGCTGCGGTGGCGCGTGATTCTGGCGCTACGATTATCGCCCGGCGTGATGGCGTGGTGGATTCGATTGACGGTGCGCGCATTGTGGTGCGCGCTACCTCAGCCGATGGTACGACCAGCGGCGTTGATATCTATCGGCTCCGCAAATACATGCGTTCCAACCAATCCACCTGCATCAACCAGCGCCCGCTGGTGAGGGTTGGTGATGTGGTGAAGATGGGTGACATTATCGCCGATGGCCCTTCCACCGAACTTGGTGAATTGGCGCTGGGGCGCAATGTGCTGTGTGCCTTCATGCCCTGGAATGGCTATAACTTTGAAGACTCGATCCTGATCAGCGAACGCATCGCGCGCGATGATGTTTTCACCTCGATCCATATCGAAGAATTTGAGGTGATGGCGCGCGACACGAAGCTTGGCCAGGAAGAAATCACCCGCGACATTCCGAATGTGGGCGAAGAAGCGCTGCGCAATCTGGATGAAGCCGGCATTGTCTATATCGGTGCCGAAGTGAATCCAGGCGATATTCTGGTCGGCAAGGTGACGCCCAAGGGTGAAAGCCCGATGACGCCAGAAGAAAAGCTGCTTCGCGCCATCTTCGGCGAAAAGGCTTCCGATGTGCGCGACACATCGCTGAAGCTGCCGCCGGGTGTGGCTGGGACCATTGTGGATGTCCGCGTCTTCTCCCGCCGGGGGATCGACAAGGATGAGCGCGCCATGGCGATTGATCGTTCGGAAATTGAACGCTTGGCCAAGGACCGCGACGATGAAAAGGCAATCCAGGAGCGTTCTTTCTATTCGCGCTTGCGTGAACGTCTGCTGAACCGTAAGGCGACCGGCGGTTTCAAGCAGATCAAATCTGGCACGGTGATCACCGATGAAGTGCTGGATGAATTCGCCAAGGCGACATGGCGGCAGATCTCGGTCGCGGATGATGCCGCGATGGCCGAAATTGAAGCCATGAAGCGCGAATTCGATGCCGCGATTGAAAAGCTGCAAAAGCGTTTCGAGAGCAAGGTCGAAAAAGTGCAGCGCGGTGACGAATTGCCGCCGGGCGTGATGAAGATGGTGAAGGTCTTCATCGCGGTGAAGCGCAAGCTTCAGCCGGGTGACAAGATGGCCGGCCGCCATGGAAATAAGGGTGTGGTCAGCCGCGTTGTTCCGGTTGAAGACATGCCCTTCCTGGAAGATGGCACTTCGGTGGACCTGGTGCTGAACCCACTTGGCGTGCCTTCGCGCATGAATGTGGGGCAGATCCTGGAAACCCATTTGGGTTGGGCCTGCGCCAATCTTGGCCGTCAGGTTGGCGAATTGGTGGATGAATACCGCCATCGCAGCGCGCGCCGCAGTGAATTGGAAGCCAAGCTGAAGGATATCTATGGTGAGGAAGTCTTCACCCGCGATATCGCGCCGATGGCCGATGATCAGCTGGTTGAGCTTTGCGAGAACCTGAAAAAGGGCATCCCGATTGCGACTCCGGTGTTCGATGGCGCGCGCATGGCCGATATTGAAGACATGCTGGTCAAGGCTGGGCTTGATACCTCGGGCCAGGTTTGGCTGCATGATGGCCGTTCCGGTGAGCGTTTTGAGCGCAAGGTGACGGTTGGCTATATTTATATGCTGAAGCTGCACCACTTGGTGGATGACAAGATCCATGCGCGCTCCATCGGGCCATACAGCCTGGTCACCCAGCAGCCGCTGGGTGGTAAGGCGCAGTTCGGTGGCCAGCGCTTCGGCGAAATGGAAGTCTGGGCGTTGGAAGCCTATGGCGCTGCCTATACGCTGCAGGAAATGCTCACCGTTAAATCGGACGATGTTTCGGGCCGCACCAAGGTCTATGAAGCCATCGTGCGCGATCAGGACAGTTTTGAGGCTGGTATTCCAGAATCCTTCAACGTGTTGGTGAAGGAACTGAAATCGCTTGGTCTCAATGTTGATCTGGAAAACCGCCCGGTCTGATGGATCAGC
>CAIYMY010000041.1 GCA_903927465.1 uncultured Rhodospirillales bacterium
CCCTGGCGATATGCAAGCTCTCGACCCCGGCGCGCGGCGCGCCATTCTGGAAGCGGTGGATGAGCTGCGCGCGGAAAGCATCTCCATGCTCTCGCGCTTGGTGCGTTGCCCCTCAACGCTGGGCAATGAGGCATCGGCCTTGAATGAAATGGCGCGGATTTATGAGGGGCTTGGCCTGACACCCCAGCGCATTCCAACCGTGCCGAGCGCGCTTGAAGGCCATCCTGGTTTCTCGCCACCGCTGATTTCTTATGAGGGGCGCGACAATGTTGTTGCGGTCTTCACGCCGCGCGAAACGAAGGGGAAAAGCCTGACCCTGCAAGGCCATGTGGATGTGGTGCCGGAAGGGGCCGCCGATATGTGGGAAACCCCGCCCTATGAGCCCGCCATTCGCGATGGCCGCATGTATGGCCGTGGCGCCGGCGATATGAAGGCTGGCATTATTTCTTACGTCACGGCCTTTCGCGCCCTGCGCCGCGCTGGTCTGCAACCGGCAGGCCAGGTGCAGATGCATTCAGTCATTGAAGAAGAATGCACCGGCAATGGCGCGCTTGCCGCGATGCTCGCCTTGCCGCGCACGGATGCCGTGATCATCCCCGAACCAGGGCCTGGTCTGCCCGCCATGTATAGCGCGGAAGTGGGCGTGATTTGGGCCTGGGTCACGGTTTCTGGTCGCCCCGCCCATGTGCGTGACATGCAGGCCGGCGTGAATGCCATTGAAGCAGCCAGCACCATCGCCGCGCATTTCAAGGAATACGAAGCCCAGATGAACCGGGCCGAGAATATCCACGCGTCCTTCCATGGCGTGAATCATCCGGTGAATGTGAACCTCGGCACGATTGAAGGCGGTGAATGGAATTCATCCGTGCCAACCCGCGCGCGGATTGGCCTGCGCGTTGGTGTCATGATGGGCAATAGCGCCGCCGCGGTGAAAGCCGATATTGAACGCCTGGTGGCGAAGGCAGCGCAGGATGAAAAGCTGCGCGGCGCCAAGGTGAAGCTGGAATTCAAGGGTTTTATGGCCGAACCCTGCGTCTTTGATATGCAGGCGCCGATTGTGAAACTGGCCAAGCGGCATTTCACCGATGTCTCTGGCGGCGCCTTGCGCGATTACCCCTCGGCAGGGCTGACGGATGGGCGGCATTTCGTGCTGCATCAGGGCACACCAGTCGCGTGCTTTGGCCCGGACGCGCAGGATATTCACGGCATTGATGAAAGTGTTGGCCTTGATTCCATGCATGACATTACCCGCACCATTGCGCTGACCATGGCGGAATGGTGCGGCGTGGAGAAAGCATTATGAGCACAACAAACCTGCCCCTTTCCGGCGCCCGGCTTTGGGATAGCCTGATGGAACTCGCCAAGATTGGCGGCACGCCCAAAGGCGGCTGCAATCGACAGACTCTGACGGATCTTGATTCCGAAGGCCGCCATTTGCTGCGCCGTTGGGGTGAGGCGATTGGGTGCACGCTTAGCGTTGATCGCCTCGGCAATATGGTGCTGCGCCGCGAAGGGCGTGACCCCAAGCGCAAGCCTGTCGCCATGGGCAGCCATTTGGATACGCAACCAACTGGCGGGAAGTTTGACGGCCCGCTTGGTGTGCTGGCCGGGCTTGAAGTGCTGCGCGCGTTGCATGAAGCCGGGATTGAAACCGAAGCGCCCTTGGTGCTGATCAATTGGACCAATGAAGAAGGTGCCCGCTTTTCGCCCCCCATGATGGGCAGCGGCGGCGCGATGGGGATCTTCCCTGAGGCTGATGTGCTGGCGCTCCGCGATAGTGACGGCAAGGCGTTTGGCGATGAACTGACGCGCATCGGCTGGCGGGGAGACGCCGATCCCGCTGGCTTGGCTGATCTTGCCGCCTATTTCGAATTGCATATCGAACAGGGTGCGCTGTTGGAGAATGCCGGCAAGGATATTGGCGTGGTGACGCATGCCCTGGCGCAAGCCTGGTATGAGGTCACCATTGAAGGCGCTGAATCCCATGGCGGTTCCCCCATGGCCGGGCGGCGCGATGCCATGATGGCCGCGGCACCGCTGATGGCAGCGATTGAGGATATCGCGCTTCGTGCCGTCAGCCCCACTGGCGAACCAGGCCGCGCCACGGTTGGGCGCCTCACGGTCTATCCCGATAGTCGCAATATCGCGCCATCGCGCATCTGGTTCAGCATTGATACGCGCCATGGTGACCCGGAATTGCTCGCGCGCATGGGGGCGGAGATTCGCGCCAAGGCAACGGAACTATCCGCCGCGCGGGGTGTGACCATCACCATCGCCGATTTCTGGCAATCGCCGCTCACACAATTTGATGCGGCGCTGGTCGGGCGAGTGCGCGATGCGGCATCGCGGCTTGGTCTGCCGCATATGGATATGCCAACCGGCATTGGGCATGATGCGGTTTATGTCGCGCGGCGCGTGCCGGCGGCGATGATTTTCTGCCCCTGCCATGGCGGCATCAGCCATAATGAAGCGGAAAGCATCACGCCTGCCTGGGCCGAAGCGGGCTTGCGCGTGCTGGCTGATGCCGTTTTGGCGACCGCTGGGATTGCAAAGGAAAAGTGACATGACACGCATCGCCATTGGCGGCTTTTTACATGAAAGCCATTCCTTCGCGCCGCTGCCGACCGGCTGGCAGGAATTCGTCAAACCCGGCGGCTTTCCACCGCTGCAACGCCCCGCTGGCTTGATTCAAGCCATGCGCCCAACCAGCGCGCCGATTACGGGTGCGATCATGGTGGCGGAAGAAGCAGGCGTTGAACTCGCCCCCTTGGTCTGGTGCTTCGCCAATCCTGCCGGACCAGTGACGGCTGACGCTTTTGAACGCATCGCGGCCTTGCTGATCGGCAGCCTTTCCGATGCCATGGAAGCCGGGCCGATTGATGGCGTCTATCTTGATCTGCACGGTGCCATGGTGGCGGTGGGTTTTGACGATGCCGAAGCCGAAGTGCTGCGCCGCGTGCGCGCCGTGGTGGGCCCAGATTTGCCCATCGCCGTCAGCCTTGATCCGCATGCGAACAAAACCGCGGAGATGGTCGCCCTTTCCGATGTGCTGGTGCCTTTCCGCACCTATCCGCATGTGGATATGAAGCCGGCCGGCGCGCAGGCAACGCGCCTATTGCTCCGCATGATCAAGGAAACCCGCAAGCCGGCAAAGCTGTTTCGCGACCTGGATTTCTGGACGCCCTTGCCCGGTCAATGCACCATGGTCGCCCCCATGGCCGATGTCATGGCGGAACGCGCGCGTCTGGGCGCCGCATCAGGCGTTTGGGAATTGGGTTTCTGCTTTGGCTTTCCCTATGCCGATTTCCCTGGCTGCGGCATGGCGATTGCGGCTTATGCCGATACGCTTGATCAAGCAGGCGCGGCGGCGGAAGCGCTGGCCGCTTTCATTGCCACCAAGGAACCGGAATTCGCGCTTGGTGTCGCAACCGCTGCCGAAGGCGTGGCACGCGCCATCAGTGCGCGTGGCGCCAAGGGCCCTGTGGTGCTGGCCGACACACAAGACAATCCCGGCGGCGGAGGCCATGGCGATACCACCGGCTTGCTCGCGGAATTGATCCGCCAGAATGCGCAAGGTGCCGTGCTGGCGCCGATGAATGATGCCGAAGCCGCTGCCGCTTGTCATGCGGCGGGGGAGGGTGCGCGCCTTACGCTTGATCTCGGTGGCAAGAGTGATGGCGTGCCGTTGCGTGTGGAGGCAATCGTCGAAAAACTCTCTGACGGCTGCTTCACACTCAGCGGCCCGATGGGCAAGGGCAATCCTGCTGATCTGGGGCCATCAGCGCTGATCCGCGTGGCGCCTGGCGTGCGCGTGGTGGTGGTGAGCCGCAAGATGCAGGGCCATGATCAGGAATTATTCCGCCAGGTAGGCGTGGAGCCTGCGGAACAGGCGATTATCGCGGTGAAATCCAGCGTGCATTTCCGCGCGCATTTCCAGCCGATCTCGTCTGAGGTGATTGTGGTAACCGCGCCCGGCCCTGTGGTGGCGGACCCGGCGATTTTGCCCTTCACCAATCTGCGCCCCGGCTTGCGTTTGCGCCCCGGCGATAATCGCGCCTGGGGGTAATCAGCGGGCTTCGAGCAAGCCGCGCACCGCATCCGGAAAGGGCAGGGGCGCCACCGCACCATAGCCCGTGGTGGAAAGTGCTGCGGCGGCATTGGCGTAGCGCGCAGCCTCCAGCGGCGCATCGCCTCCCAGCAAGCGCGCGAGGAAATTGCCGGCAAAGCAATCCCCCGCGCCAGTCGCATCCAGCGCCGCCACTTTGCAAGCGGGGATGCGGTTGCGTGTTTCGCGCGTGGCCAGGATGGCGCCCTCAGTGCCGCATTTCAGCACCACCAGGGGCGCGAGCCGCAAATAGAAATCGCAGATTTCATCAGGCTTTTGCAGTCCCGTCAGCGCCACCGCATCATCCAGCGACGGCAGCGCGATATCGGCCATGGCGATGGCAGCATGGATCACGGCAGCGGCGCGTGACGCTGGCCAAAGCCTGAGGCGCAGATTGGTGTCATAGGAAACGCGCACCCCAGCCGCGCGGGC
This sequence comes from uncultured Rhodospirillales bacterium, assembly GCA_903927465.1. GTDB lineage: Bacteria > Pseudomonadota > Alphaproteobacteria > Acetobacterales > Acetobacteraceae > Neoroseomonas. Next base: position 4,538 of record CAIYMY010000041.1, read on the forward strand.
AATTTCCATGGCACGGAAGCTGGCATCACAGGCGCTGGTCGAAATGGCTTGGCTGATACCGGACAGATGCAGGTATTTCGCGCGACGAATGGCCGCTTCCGGCACATCCGGCGGACCATAAAGCGCCGCCGCGCTGCCGCTGCGATAAAAACTGAAATGATGCCCGCGCGCATCATGCGTAACGAAGTAAATCCCTGTCGGCGCGGCCGGGTTGCGGATGACATGCGCCGTATCCACGCCTTCCTTTGCCCAAAGCGCCATGAAGCTTTCGCCCGGCCCATCTTGGCCAAGCGCGGTCAGCATCCCAACCGAAGCGCCCGCACGCGCGGCGGCGATGGCGGCGTTGGAGGTATCTCCGCCATGCCCTTCCAAATAATAGCGCCGCCCATCCGCGCCCGGCTTTTGGGCGTTGAATTCCAGCATGGGTTCGCCGAGGCAAAGAATATCAGCCATGCCCAATGCTTGGCCGATGCAATGAAGGATTTCAAGCGCGCCGCAAGACGGACTATAGAACCCCCATGATCCGCCTGACCGAATTGCGCCTGCCGCTGCACCACCCGGACGATGCCTTGCGCAGCGCCGTGCTGGGGCGGCTTGGCATTGCCGATGTGGCGCTGCAGGCGATGCATGTGTTCCGTCGCGGCTACGATGCGCGCAAGCCCCAGGCGATCATGCTGGTCTATACGCTGGATGTTGAAGTCACTGATGAAGCCGCGTTGCTCGCGCGCCATGCAGGGGATCAGCGGATCAGCCCGGCGCCGGATACGGAATATCGCTTCGTCGCCCGCGCGCCATCGGGTATTCGCCGCCCGGTGGTGGTGGGCACTGGGCCTTGCGGCTTCATGGCGGCGCTGCTGCTCGCACAAATGGGCTTCCGCCCGTTAGTCCTGGAACGCGGCAAGGTGGTGCGCGAACGCACCAAGGATACTTGGGGGCTTTGGCGGCGTGGCGTGCTGAACCCCGAAAGCAATGTGCAATATGGCGAAGGTGGCGCGGGCACTTTTTCCGATGGCAAGCTCTATAGCCAAATCCGCGATCCGCGCCATTACGGGCGCAAGGTGCTTGCTGAATTCGTCAAGGCCGGCGCACCTGAGGAGATTTTGTACGTCTCCAAACCGCATATCGGCACATTTCGGCTGGTTTCCATGGTGGAGCATATCCGCGCCGAAATCGAAGCCTTGGGCGGCGAATACCGCTTCGGCGCGCGGGTGGATGATGTGCTGATTGAGACCGATGCCGATGGGCAGCGCCACCTGCGTGGTTTGGTTTTGGCGGATGGTGAGGTGATTGAGGCGGATCATGTGATCCTCGCCCTTGGTCATAGCGCGCGCGATAGTTTCGCCATGTTGCACGCGCGCGGGGTTGCCATGCAGGCCAAGCCTTTTTCCATCGGTGTGCGCATTGAACACCCGCAAGGCATGATTGACCAAGCGCGTTTCGGCCCAAACGCCGGCAATCCGCTGCTGGGTGCGGCGGATTACAAGCTGGTGCATCACGCGGAAAATGGCCGCACCGTCTATAGTTTCTGCATGTGCCCAGGCGGCACGGTGGTAGCCGCCACGAGTGAGGCCGGGCGCGTGGTGACCAATGGCATGAGCCAATACTCGCGCGCCGAACGCAATGCCAACGCCGGCATTGTGGTCGGCATTTCGCCCGAGGATTATCCGGGCGATGTCCTGGCCGGGTTGGCCTATCAACGCCATTGGGAAAGTGCCGCCTTCATCGCCGGCGGTGGCGATTATCGCGCGCCCGCGCAGCTTGTTGGCGATTTTCTGGCCGGGCGCCCCAGCACGGGGCTGGGCGAGGTACTTCCCAGCTATAAGCCCGGCGTGACGCCCACCGATTTGGCGCAATGCCTGCCTGATTTTGCAGTGGAGGCAATGCGCGAAGCTTTGCTTGCCTTCGATAAGCAAGTGCCAGGCTTTGCCCGCCCTGATGCGCTGATGACTGGCGTTGAAACCCGCACCAGCAGCCCCATTCGCATCCCACGCGGCTTTGATTTTCAAAGCGTGAATACGGCAGGACTTTTCCCAGCCGGTGAGGGTGCAGGCTATGCCGGCGGTATCTTGAGCGCCGGCGTGGATGGCATTCGCGTGGCTGAGGCGCTTGCGCTGGCGCTTACAGGCCAACCCATTCCGCGCGATATGAGCCGCGGCGCGGAATCAGCCATGAGTTATGGCTGACTTGCGGAGCGGCCACAGTCTTGCAAGGCTACCTGATCAAGAATGACCAGGAGGAAATATTATGCGCGTTGCGAATAAGGTTGCGTTGATTACCGGCGCGGCATCCGGCATGGGCGCCGCGACCGCACTGCTTTTGGCGCGTGAAGGCGCGAAGGTAGTGGTGGCCGACATGATGGAAGCCGAAGGCCGCGCCGTGGTCGCTGAAATCACCAAGGCCGGCGGTTCCGCAAGCTACATCAACCTGGATGTAGCGGATGAGGCGCAATGGGAAGCCGCCATAGCGGCCGTGCTTGCCGCGCATGGGCGGCTTGATGTGCTGGTGAATAATGCCGGCATTTCCGGCAGCAACACCAATAACCTTTATGATACCGCGCTGTGGGATCGCATCATGGCCGTCAATGCGCGCGGTGTTTTCCTTGGCGTGAAGCACGGCGTTGCCGCCATGCGGAAAACCGGCGGCGGGTCCATCATCAACCTGTCCTCGATCTCGGGCGTGGTTGGGCAGGATCGTATTCATTGCGCCTATAACGCTTCCAAGGCAGCGGTGCGTTTGCTCACGAAATCAGTTGCCGTGCAGGAAGGGCCTTCCGGTATTCGTCTCAATACAGTGCATCCCGGCCTCATGCCGCCCATGCGCACCAGCGGCGCCACGGCTGACCCCGTGTTTCGCGCGAAAATGCTCGGCCATGTCCCGATGGGCCGCCCCGGTGAGGTGGATGAGGTTGCCTACGCCATTCTATTCCTGGCGTCAGACGAATCATCTTATATGACAGGGTCAGAAATGCATGTGGATGGCGGGTATCTCGCTTCCTGATCTTGCAGCTTCGCTGCGCGGGTTGGCTTTAGATAACCCGCGCAGCGGTTAGCGCTTCCATTTCGGCATCCGATAATTTCAGCCAATCGCGATAGATTTCGCCATTATGCTCGCCCATGGCGGGGCCAAGCCATTTCACCTCACCAGGTGTTTCGGAAAGCCGCGGCACAAGATTGGGAATGGCCAATTCGCCAATGCGCGGGTCCTGCATCATCAGAATATTGCCGCGCGCCTTGTAGTGCGGGTCTTCGAAAATCTCATCGATGGCATAGACCGGGCCGCAGGGAACCTGTTCTTCTTCGCAGGTTTGCAGCAATTCATCGCGCGTCAAGCTGCTGGTCCAGGCGCCGACATAGGCATCCACTTCTGCGCGCGCGGCTTCACGCTCGCGGATGGTGCCCCATTTGCCATCATCGCCAAGCTCCGGCGCGCCCATCGCCGCCGCAAGCCGCGCGAAAATTTTGTCGGACGTGCAGGCTATAGCGATCCAGCGATTATCCTTGGTGGGGTAATGGCTATGCGGCACAACATTAACCGTGCCCGGCCCCATGCGTTCCCGCACATAGCCCTTATGGTGAAAGGCCGGGGCCAATTCATCCAGAATACGAAAGACCGGTTCGTAAAGCCCAATATCCACCACCTGGCCGCGCCCGGTTTTGCGCCGCGCTTCCATGGCCAGCATGGCGCCCATGGCACCGTAAATGCCAGAAAGATAATCCGGGATGGTGGCGGAACCAGGCGTAACGGGCGGACGATCCGGATAGCCCGCCAGATAGGAAAGACCACCAAAAGCATTGCCAATGCGCCCGAAGCCAGGGCGGCCGCTATAGGGCCCCGTTTGCCCATAGCCGGAAATCCGCACCATGATCAGGCGCGGATTGATCGCATGCAGCACATCCCACCCAATGCCCCATTTTTCCATTGTGCCTGGCTGGAAATTCTCCACCAGAATATCCGCATCCGCGCACATGCGCTTGAGCAATTCCGCGCCTTCGGGCTTGCGTAAATCAAGCGTCGCGGATTTCTTGTTCCGGCATTCCGAAAGCCAGGGCAGCGTATCGCCATTGGGCGTGACGGTGCCGAATTTACGCAAGGGATCGCCCACTACGGGCAATTCCAGCTTGATCACCTCGGCGCCGAATTCCGCCAATTGCGTGGTGGCGAAAGGGCCGGAGATAAAGGTGGAAACGTCAATGACGCGCACCCCTTCCAGCGGCAATACACGGGGTTCTGGCGCGGCTTCAGACATGGGGCGTTTCCTTGGCGTTACCGGAAGTCTGGGGCGATGGAATTGGGCCGGTCAAGCGTGATGGGCTTATTCCGCCGCGCGCGGCACCTCACACCCCGTATCGCAGCAGCGCCCGGGTTGCTTGGAAATACGCTTGCCCTCATCCAGAATGCCGCGATCCAGCAGGCGTTCCACGAGTGCGGAGCGTTCTTCGACAGGATAATTGCGCCAAATCTCGCGCTTCATCGCTTCAGGGCTGCCACCGCCATGGAGAGAGATCACCGAATACCACCCGCCCTGATTGGATGCGGTCAAATCTTCCATGAAGCGCGCGACGTCCAGGCGCTTTTCCGCCGGAATATCGGCGCGCCCCGCCAGCACCGCGGCAAGCGATGCGGCGGTTTCGGGATTGTGATCCTCATCTGGGCCAGGGAGTGCGACGATCAATCCGCCCGAGACATAATGGGCCAGCCGGTGCATGTCATAAATCTGCGTCGCCAGCAGTAATTTACCGATATTGCTGAAGACCGCATCGGGCATCATGGCGCCGGATTCGGCGCGCGAGCCATAAACACTGGCGGCGACACCGCAGGCGAAGAAGCCTTCCACAATCTTGATCAGATCCACCATGGCATCGCGGATATGGGCATGGCGGTCCGTATCCAGGCCATTCGCTTCAATCATCAGCGCACCGGCGCCAATCAGCAAATCACCAAAGCCAGCGCGCGCGGCAATGCAGGAATGGCGATGATGCGTGGCATAGCTGGTGGTGGTGTAGCCGGCCTCCACATGCTCGCCCGCCATGAACACGTGATCCCAGGGCACAAACACATCATCAAACACCACAACGCCGGTGGATTGGCCGTATTTGGCGCTGAATTTCGCGGCTGCCTCACCGGGGCGGCCTGCGGGGCGCGCCACAATCATCACGCCGGGCGCGTCTGCCGGCACGGCACAATGCAGCGCGAAATCAGCATCCTCGGCGGTCATGGTGCGACAGGCCATGACCAGAAATTCATGGACGTAGGGCGCGCCGGTCACAATCGCCTTGGTGCCACGAATGATGATGCCATCTGCACGGCGTTCCTTGATATACACATGCACATCACGATTGGCTTGCTGCCCAGGCCGCGCTGAGCGATCGCCCTTCGCATCTGTCATGGCAATGCCAAGCGTCAGGTCGCGCGCCTGCACATCATCCAAATAGGCCAGGAAGCGCTGATGCCTTTCTCCGCCATGCACCGCATCGGCAAGCTTGGTGCCCTGATGCAGCGCATTCAGCGCATCATGCGCCAAATAGCGTTGCGCGCAGCCGGATTCACGGCAAACCAGGCGCACGGCTTCCAGCTTGGCCAGCAAATCATCACGGCTGTCATTTACATGCAGCATGCGATTGACGAGCCGCCCGCTGCCTTGCTGCGTGGCCGTCATCAGCCCGGCATATTCGCTGCGCTGCGCGAAATCATAGGTCACACCAATGGCATTGATGCCCGGCGCCAGCAGGGGTTCATCCGCAACACTCGCCACCTGGCGGCCATTGACGAAAACGCGTGGCTTCAGCGCCCGGAGCGATTCCCGATAATCGGCAGCAGTCATCAGCATGATAGGGGCTTTCCATAACCGGTTGACGCATAAAATTTAACACTGTTAGAATTTACGCGTCAATGACCCGCCCAGACAAGAACGCCGCCAAGCGCGACCATATCCTTGCCGCCGCCAAGGCGCTTTTCGCCGAGGCGGGGCTTGAGGGGGCGAGCCTGCGCGCCATCGCGGCGCGCGCCGGCTATACGCCCGCCGCGCTTTACTTCCATTTCCCATCGCGTGAGGCGATTTATGCCGAAGTGCTGCGCGATAGCTTGGTGCGCTTGAAGGCAGCGGTGGAAAGGGGCGCGGCGCAGGATGGGTTTCGCGGCGCGACACTCGCCTTGTTCGATTTCTATGCTGCGCATCCGCAGGAATTGGCGCTGGGCTTTTATCTGGGCGGGGGCGGCCTTGCGCCACGCGGGCTGGGGCAGGGGCTTGATCCTGGCTTGAATGCCGCGCTGATCGCGGCACTGGCACCCATGCGCGCGCTTGGCGGGCAGGAAGCGTCAACCGAAGCTTTCGCGCTTGCGGTTGGTTTGCTGGTGATGTCGGAGACACGCCGCATCCGGCTGTTTGGGCATTCAGCGCGCGCGTTGATGGAAAGCCACCTGGCAAGGTTGCCGCAAAACCCAGGCTGAATGACTTGTCCTGCCATCGTTGCCGCGCGATGCTGAAACACGGGAAAAGGAAATACGCCGATGAAGCAAATGACGCTGGTGGCCTTTCTGCAGGCGCAGAATTGCTCGAATTATGTCGGTTCCTGGCGGCATCCCGCGACCATGCAGGATTATCTGCGCCCGGAATATTACCAACGCATCGCCCGCACGCTGGAAGCCGGTTGCTTTCATATGGCGTTTTTCGATGACCGGCTCGCCATGCCCGATATTCTCGGCCATGACCATGCGGAAGCGGTGCGCAATGGCATTCGCGTGGTGAAGCTTGATCTGGTGTCGATCCTGACGGCGATGGGGCTTGCCACCTCCAAGCTTGGGCTCGGCGGGACCTATTCCACCACCTATTACGAACCCTTCCATGTGGCGCGGGTTTTCGCGACGCTTGATCACATGCTGGGCGGGCGCGCGGCTTGGAATGTGGTGACATCACTGAATGACAGCGAAGCGCATAACATGGGCGCGGATGATCATCTGGAACATGATCTGCGCTATGACCGTGCTGATGAATTCCTGGAGGTTGTGCTGTCGCATTGGGATTCCTGGGGAGATGACGCCATCATCCAGGACCGTGAGAGTGGTATCTTCGCCGACGCCGCCAAGGTTCGGCGGCTTGACCACAAGGGCAAATGGTTCAAAAGCCGCGGTCCATTCACCGTGCCGCGCACGCCGCAGGGCCGTCCCGTTCTGATCCAGGCCGGCCAAAGCGGTCGCGGCAAAAGTTTCGCGGCGCGCTGGGGTGATCTGGTTTTCGTGATCTACCCAAATATGGAAGTCGCCAAGCGCGGCTATAGCGGTTTCAAGGAACAGGTCGCAGCATCTGGCCGAGACCCCGCGACGGTGCGCATCTGCCCAGCGGTCTATTGCATTGTAGGCGAAACCGAAGCGGCGGCTGAGGAAAAACGTGCGCTGATTGATGGACTGGCCAAGCCGGTTGATGGGCTTTCGCTGCTGTCTGAAGCGCTGAATTATGATTTCGCGTCAAAAGGCTTGGATGATGCCTTCACCGATGACGAATTGGCCGGCATCAAGGGTCTGCAAGCCTTGCGCGATCGCGTGGTTGCTTCCAGCGGCAAGCGTAACCCGACCTTGCGCGATTTCGTGGAAATCACCGGGCGCGGCACCATTCGTGAATTCCCGGTATTTTGCGGTACGCCAAAGCGTGTGGCGGATGAAATGCAGGCGTGGTTGGAAGGTAGTGCCTGCGATGGCTTCGTGCTGGCTGCCACGCATATGCCCGGCACTTATGAAGAATTTGTACGCATGGTGGTGCCGGAATTGCAGCGCCGCGGTGTCTTCCGCAAGGAATTCACCGGCACGACGCTCCGCGAAAATCTCGGCCTGCCGCGCGCCGCGCCCTTCGATTGGCAAAGATAACCAAACTACATCCCCAGCACATTCTTCATGCCGTAAAGTGCGGGAGAGCGCCCATGCACCCAAAGCGCCGCGCGCACCGCGCCGGTGGCATAGACACGGCGATCAAAACTGCGATGCGTCAGGCTGATATGTTCTGAAGCGGCAGCGAAAAGCAGCGTGTGTTCACCCACCACCTGCCCGCCGCGCAAAGCCGCGAAGCCAATCGTGCCGGTGCCGCGCGGGCCGCAATGGCCATCGCGCCCGCTTTCAAGGCCGGCTTCTTCCATGGTGGTGCCGCGCCCGGCTGCCACAGCGCGGCCCAAAGCCACCGCCGTGCCGGATGGCGCATCCACCTTCTGGCGATGGTGCATCTCAACAATCTCGGCATCATATTGCGCACCGGGGAGCGCGGCCGCCATGCGCTCCGCAATCGCCAGGAACAAATTGACCCCCGGCGCGAAATTCGCGGCATAGACAATCGGCGCGCGCTTGCCGGCTTCCGCCACCGCTGCTTCTACCGCTGCGGAAAGGCCTGAACTGCCGAGAATGAATCCCTTGCCGCAGGCGGCAGCCGCGGCGGCATGGGTGGCGGCGGTATCTGCATGGGTGAAATCAATCACCACATCGGAAGCGGCGAAAAGCGAGGCGATATCTGGAAAGCTTTGCAAGCCAGAAGGGGCGGGCTTGCCGCCGGTGCGCAAGGTGCCGCCCACACATACCGCACCAGCGGCGGCGGTTTCCTCAATCAAAAGCTGCCCCATACGCCCGGCCATGCCGGCGATACCGATGCGAATGCTCATGGCGTTTCTCCCGCAATTTTAAACATTGTCTGCGCCAATACTGCGCTTTGTCCAGGCTCAGTGCCTGGCCGTCTCACCTTCGTTCGTCGGACAAGCACTAAAAGTTTAGTTTGATCGCATTTTCCGAGTCGCCAAGTTTTCCACTTGGCTTGAAAATGCTTGTTTGACCGCATTTTCCGAGTCGCCAAGTTTTCCACTTGGATTGAAAATGCTCAATCCGCCCGCGGATGCGCCTTCCGCCAAGTCTCCAGCAGCGCCGCCGCATCCACCGCAGTATAGCGCTGCGTGGTGGAAAGGCTGGCATGGCCGAGCAATTCCTGAATGGCGCGCAAATCCGCACCACCGCCCAGCAAATGCGTGGCAAAGGAATGGCGCAGCGCATGGGGGCTTGCATGTTCCGGCAGCCCGGCAAGTCTGCGAAAATCGCGTAGCCTTTTCTGTGCCACCGCCGGATCAAGCCGCCCGCCACGCGCGCCGATGAACAGCGGCTCATCCGCTGCTCCGCTGCCGCGTTCGGCCAGATAGGCCGCCATGGCATCGCGGATCACCGGCAATATCGGCACCAGCCTTTCCTTATTGCCTTTGCCAACTACGCGAAGCGCAGCGTCAGACCCCTGGCGCGGCGCATCGCCCAAATTCAGCGCCAAAGCCTCCCCAAGTCTCAGCCCCGCGCCATAAAGCAGCGTGAACAAGGCGCGGTCACGTGCGGCTTGCAGGCGCGGGTGTTCATGCCGCCCCAGCGCATAGACATCGGGGATTTCTTCGGCGACGGCGCGCGCTTCCTTGATGCTGAGCGCACGCGGCAAAGGCACTTTCGCACGTGGTGCGCGCAGCCCGGCAAGCGCGATAGGCGCCATGCCCTGATGGCGCTGCAAATAGCGCAGAAAACTCCGTACAGCGGCAAGCTTGCGGGCGCGGGTGGCGCCCACATCGCCTTCCATGGCGCGTGCGGACAGGAAGGCGCGCAAATCCGTTAGCCGCAGCGTGCCGAGCGTGGCCAGATCGGGCTCGGCACCCAGATGCCCGGTCAGAAAGCCAAGGAATTGCGCCACATCGCGCCCATAGGCTTCGATGCTATGCGCACTCGCGCGGCGTTCTTGGGCGAACCAGCCAAGCCAGGTGGCAGCGGCCTCAGCCCCGGTCATGTCGGAGCATTTTCAAGCCAAGTGGAATCAATTGCCGGCTCGGAAAATGCGACCATACAACGCTACCTTGAAATCGCTGCCGCCACCGCGCGGCCCAAGAACGAAAGGGGTTCCGTGCCATGCCGGGCGGGCAGGGCATTGGCATCCCGCGCGCCCAGCGCCAGCAGCATGAGCGGTTGCTGCGCCACCGTCACGCGTATCAGCGCATCGCGCACAATCAGGCCCGCGGCTTCGCCATGCAGCGTCTCGGCATCCTCTGGCTTTTTACGCACCAGCACATCGCGCCCGCGCCCCAATAGTTTTTCGACCATGCCGCGGGGCAAGGGGCGTTGTTCCGGGCGCATCCAAAGCTGGGCCGGGTTCTCCGGCGGCTCAATGCAAATGGTGCAACTTTCAAGCCCCAGAAGATTGGGCCATTCCTGCGCAACAGTTTCCGGCACATCATCTGATCGCATCAGCGCCAGCACTGCCAGCCTGACGCGTGACACCAGCCCAAGCCCGGCGCGTTCCGCATCCAAAGCCAAGCGCAATTCTGCATCCAGTGCGGATGCGCGTTCGCGTTCTGCGCCCAGCATTGCCGCCATGTGGTCAGTCAGCCCATCACCATGCACGCGGCGCGGCGGCGCGAGCGCGAGATAAAGTTCAGGCCGCGCCGCCAAAAATCCAGGATTGGCGCGCAAGAATTCTTCCACCTCCTCAGCCGAGGGCCCGTTCGGGGCCTTCCCGTCTGAGGGCGGGTTGCTCACAGGATGCTTTGTCCTGTCTTTTTCCAATCCGCCAAAAACGCCTCCAGCCCACTATCGGTTAGGGGGTGCTTCAGCAATTGGCGGATCACGCTGGGCGGTAGGGTGGCCACATGCGCGCCAAGCTTGGCACTTTCCACCAGATGGATAGGGTGGCGGATGGAAGCCACCAAAACCTCCGTGCGGAGTGTGGGGTAATTGCGGTATATCTGCACAATGTCTGCAATCAGCCGCATGCCATCGGTCGCAATATCATCAAGCCGCCCGACAAAGGGGGAAATGAAGGCGGCACCCGCCTTGGCGGCCAGCAGCGCTTGGGCTGCGGAAAAGCAAAGCGTGACATTCACCAAGGTGCCTTCGGCGGCAAGCGTCCGGCAGGTAATCAGCCCTGCTTCCGTCAGCGGCACCTTCACCGCCACATTGGTCGCAATGGCGCGCAGAAAGCGCCCTTCAGCTAGCATGCCGGCAGCGTCCGTCGCGGTCACTTCGGCGCTGACGGGCCCAGGCGTGATGGCGCAGATTTCCGCAATCACCTGCTTCATGTCGCGGCCGGATTTGGCAATCAGCGATGGATTTGTGGTCACGCCATCCACCACGCCCAATTCAGCAAGGGCGCGGATTTCGGCAACTTCGGCGGTATCAATGAAGAACTTCATGAATTCCAATCCTGCATGGCGAACAACGATGCTTTGGCGGGGGATGGCGCCGCCCGACGCAAAGCGCAAGCTCGCCACCACCAGCCATGCTAATGAATAGCGCATGACGGCCCCTTTGCGAATGCAGCCCCTTTTGCCTGAAACAATTTCTCCAAGTTCTGCCAAACGCTTGCGGGTTCTGCTGCCCTTGCCGCTGGCGGATGCCTATGATTACCGGGCGGAGGGTGAAGCACCGCCCCCTGGCAGTTTCGTCGCTGTGCCCTTGGGCGGGCGGCAGGTGCTTGGCGTGGTGTGGGACGAGGCACCCGATTCGACCCTGCCGGAGCATCGGTTGCGCTCCATCGCCGCCGTGCTGGAAGCGCCCCCCATGCCGGAAAAGCTGTGCCGCTTTGTTGATTGGGTCGCGGCCTATACGCTTTCCCCGCGCGGCGCGGTGCTCCGCATGGCGATGAGTGTCCCCGCCGCGCTTGAAGCGCAGCCCCATCGCGCCGGCTGGTGCCGCGCTGATCCCTTGCCCGAAGCGCCGCGCCTGACGCCCGCGCGCCAGCGCGTGCTGGCCGCCTTGCCGGTGGATCAGGTGCGCGCCCCCGATGATCTGGCGCGGGAAGCCGGCGTGGCACCCGCCGTGCTGCGCGGTATGGCCGATGCCGGCTTGCTGATCCCCGGCCTGCTGCCGCCGCTTGAAGAATTCAGCCTGCCCGATCTGGCCCGCCCCGGCCCGGTGCTGGACTCTGACCAGGCCGAGGCCGCCGCGCTGCTTCGCGCTGCCGTGGCGCGTGTGGCTTACGGCACCACGCTCCTTTCTGGCGTGACCGGTTCCGGCAAGACCGAGGTCTATTTCGAAGCCATTGCCGCGGCACTTCAGGCCGGGCGACAGGCTTTGGTGCTGCTTCCTGAAATCGCGCTTTCCGCGCAATGGCTTGATCGCTTCCGCGCGCGCTTTGGCACCGACCCAGCGCTTTGGCATTCTGAACTTTCGCCCCGCACGCGGCGCATTACCTGGCGCGCGGTGGCCGAAGGCCGCGCCCCCGTGCTGGTGGGGGCGCGTTCGGCGCTGTTTCTGCCTTTTCCCAATCTCGGCCTGATTGTGGTGGATGAGGAACATGAAACCGCCTTCAAGCAAGAAGAAGGCGTGATCTATCACGCACGCGACATGGCCGTGGTGCGGGCGCGCTTGTCCGATGCCGCCTGTGTGCTGGTAAGTGCGACACCCTCGCTTGAAACCCTCACCAATGCGCGCGCTGGGCGATATGCTGAATGTCATTTGGCGGCGCGGCATGGTGGCGCGGTGATGCCCGAGATTGGCTTGATTGACCTCAGGCGCGAAAGCCCGCCGCGCGGGCGCTTCCTGAGCCCTGCGCTGGTGGCCGCCGTGGCGGAAACGCTCAAGCGCGGCGAACAGGCCATGCTGTTCCTGAACCGGCGCGGCTATGCGCCACTCACGCTATGCCGCGCCTGTGGCCATCGGCTGCGTTGCCCGAATTGCACCGCCTGGCTGGTCGAACACCGCGCCGCGCGGCGGCTGCAATGCCACCATTGCGGCCACGTCGAAGCGCCGCCCAACCATTGCCCAAGCTGCGCCGCACCACATAGCACGGTGCCAATCGGGCCTGGGGTGGAGCGTGTTTTGGAAGAAGCCGCCACCCTTTTCCCCGAAGCGCGCCGCCTGGTCATGGCATCCGATACGCTGCCCGGCCCAGCCGCCGCTTCTGCCGCAGCCAAAGCGATTGAAAAGCGCGAGGTTGATCTGATCATCGGTACGCAAATCGTCGCCAAGGGCTGGCATTTTCCCTATCTGACGCTGGTGGGCGTGGTGGATGCTGATCTTGGCCTTGCCGGCGGTGATTTGCGCGCCGCTGAACGCACGGTGCAATTGCTGCATCAGGTGGCCGGCCGTGCGGGGCGCGCGGAACATCCTGGGCGCGTCTTGCTGCAAAGCTTTTCCCCGGATCATCCGGTGATGCAGGCGCTGGTTTCCGGCGAGTATGAAGCCTTCATGGCCGCCGAGGCAGAGGCGCGGCGGCCAGGGCATTGGCCGCCCTTTGGCCGGCTTGCGGCGCTGATCGTGAGTTCCCCGGATGAAAAGGCAGCGGACCGAGTCGCACGGGATTTGGGCCGCGCGGCCCCGATGGGAGATGGGGTGGAGGTTCTGGGCCCCGCGCCCGCGCCGCTCGCCTTGCTGCGCGGGCGGCATCGCCGGCGGCTTTTGCTCAAGGCGCGGCGCGATGTTGGCGTACAGCGTCTATTGGCCGAATGGCTAGCGAAGGTGGATGTACCCGGCAATGTTCGGGTGCAGGTGGATGTGGACCCGGTGGGGTTTTTGTAGGGCAGGCGGCCCGCGCCGCCCGTAAGTCTCAATCGTCGCGATGCACCCGTTCCATGCGTTCATGGCGCTCCTGCGCCTCGATCGTCATGGTGGCGATGGGGCGGGCTTCCAGTCGGCGGAGCGAAATCGGCTCTCCGCTTTCCTCGCAATAGCCATAGGTACCGTGTTCAATTCTCTCTAGCGCCTGATCAATCTTGTTGACCAATTTGCGCGACCGATCCCGGGTGCGGAGTTCAAGTGCCCGGTCCGTTTCAACCGAAGCGCGATCTGCGAGATCCGCCTCAGCAATGCCACCTTCGGAAAGGGAGGAAAGCGTCTCAACCGCTTCGCGAACAAGATCCTGCCGCCATCTGAGAAGCTTCTGTCTGAAATATTCCAGATGAAGCGCATTCATGAATTCCTCGGAAGCCGAGGGACGGTAATCGGGCGGCAATGTCACCAACATATCTTTTTCTTCCCCCGCCTTGCACAACCGCCGAGGTGATTTCTTTACTGAAACCTGTCTCGTCGGATTGGCTGCCTTCTATACCGGCTTGCCCGGGGGCGCCAGGGGGCGTTTCAAGACAAATATCTGACAAAAGCCGATTTCAGCTTTCCAGGCCGCGCCGGGCCAATTCCAGCCGGGCGCGCAGTGCAATCGCCGCAACCGCCTCAGCCAGGCCCGGATCGGCGGGTTTTTCGCCCTCGGTCAGCCGGGCAAGTTCCTTTAGCCGAGCAGGATCGGCGCGGCCTTCCAGCAATTCCAACTGAAGGGCCTTCAATTCCTTGAGCATATCCTCACCGCGACGGAAGGCGCGGGCATTGCGTTCCTTGGCCGGGCCCAATTCCTGGACGGCCAAAAGCCCCATGGCGGTGGCTGCGGAAACCCCCGTGCTGGCACTGGCTTCGCGCGTTTCCTCCGCGCCGCCTCCCACACGAAAGCCTCCAGGAGCACCGCGCGCTGGCCGCGAACCCGGCACATTTGCGCCACCTGTCACGCCACGAATAACGACCATCTGACCTCCTGTTCCGCCCTAGCCCGGCAGGCTCGACCGGGGCCCGGCAGCTTTTGCCGATGAGACTCGCCCAAGGAGCCCTAGAACCCTGGCACGGACCTTGCGGTTAGGTTTCCATCAAGCCGCCCGCCTATTGGGTGACTGACGGAGACTGATCTTGACCCGTATAGCGCAAGCGCTCGCGAAAATCTTTACCGCCCTCATGCTGGCGGTGTGTTTTCTTGCGCCGCCCGCCGCAGCCCAAGTCCGTATCAAGGATATAGTGGATATGGAGGGTGTGCGCGACAACCAGCTTGTCGGCTACGGCTTGGTCATTGGCCTGAATGGCACAGGGGACCGCCTGAGAAGCGCGGTCTTTACCCGCCAATCGCTGGTCGGGATGCTGGAGCGCCTCGGCGTCAATACGCGCGATTTTGAACGCCAATTGGATACCAAGAATGTTGCAGCCGTCATGGTAACGGCGAATTTACCCGCCTTTGCCCTGCCCGGTAGCCGCATTGACTTAGCGGTCTCGGCCCTTGGCGATGCAACGAACCTGACCGGCGGCACGCTACTTGTCACGCCGCTGCTTGGCGCGGATGGAGAAGTTTACGCCGTGGCGCAGGGTGCCCTTGCCACCGGTGCCATTGCCGCACGCGGGGCAGGCGCTTCCGTCACGCGCGGCGTACCGACCGCGGGGCGTATTTCTAATGGTGCGATTGTGGAGCGTGAAATTCCCTTCACGCTCACAAACCGCGATCGTGTGCGCCTGGCGCTGCGCAACCCTGACCTGACAACGGCACGGCGCATTGCGGCCGCCATCAATGGGGCATCACGTCGCAATGTGGCGACCGTCACCGACCCGCGCACAGTTTCCGTGGCGCTCAATGGGCGTGACCCGGTTGCTTTCCTGACTGATATCGAAAGGCTGCGCGTTGTGCCCGACCAGATCGCCCGCGTGGTCATTGATGAGGCGACGGGTACGATTGTGATGGGTGACGCGGTGCGCGTTTCCACCGTGGCCATCGCTCAGGGCAATCTGACCATCCGCGTTACCGAAACGCCGCAGGTGAGCCAGCCCAATGCCTTCGCCCAGGGGCAGACCCAGGTGGTGCCGAACACCGCCATTGAGGTTGACGACCAAGCGGATCGCCGCATGGGCATTCTGCCCCAAAATGTGACCCTTCAGGAATTGGTGCGTGGCCTGAACAGCCTGGGTGTTGGCCCACGTGACCTGATTACGATCCTGCAAGCCATCAAGGCCGCTGGCGCCTTGCAAGCCGATCTGGAGTTCCGCTGATGTTGGACGCCGCCAATCTTGCCGCTCCGCAGCAACGTGCCATTCGCCAGCCGCAGGCCGGCGCCCAGTCCGAAGCCGCCATGCGCAAATCCGCGAAGGATTTCGAAGCCCAGGCTTTGGGGTTCTTGCTGCAGCCCATGTTTGCCACCGTGGATATGTCCAAATCCTCCTTCGGCGGTGGCGCGGCCGAGGCGCAATGGCGCCCGTTGCTTGTCGAAGCCTTCGCTGCATCCGCCGTACGGGCTGGCGGTGTTGGCATTGCCGATTCTGTTTATCGCGAATTGCTCCGCCAAAACGGAGCACAAACCCCCAATATGGGAGAGACCCAATCATGATGGATGCGCTACTGATTGCCGGCAAAAGGCTGGCTATTGCTCTGCGGGCGGAGAATGAGGCACTGGCGAAGCTTGATCTATCGCGTGCTGCCAAGCTTGCCGAAAGCAAGATTGCCGCGACCGATGCCTTCGCCCAGGCCTATGCTGCCCAGGCGAAGCATGGCACGCGGCCTGATGGTGCCATGCGGGAAGAAGCACAGATGCTGACCAAGCAACTGGAAAATCTCGGCAGCGAGAATCGTAAATTGCTCGAACGCGCCATTTTGCTGCAGTCGCGCGTGATTGAAACGATCGCAACCGCTGCCCTGCCGCGTGTGGCCAATCCTGGCTATGGGCCGCGCGGTTATCAGACCCCGCCGCGCCAGACACCGGCCTTGGCTGTGGCGGCGCGCGCATAAAAAAAGACGCCCGGCAGTTACCGCCGGGCGTTTCGATCCAGTTCCATGAATGCGCCAGGCTTTTGCCCTGGCGCATTCAGCTTTGGTCTATCAGCGGCAGGCCGTGACCATGATTTCCACCAAATGGCGCGGATCGGCCATATTGGCTTCAACGCAAGCGCGCGCCGGGGCGCCGCCAGCCGGCAGCCAGGCGGTCCACAACTCATTCATCGCGCCGCGATCGCGGATGTCCTTCAGCCAAATCTGCGCGGACAACATGCGGGTCTTGTCCGTGCCATTGGCTTCCAGCGCGGCATCAATTTTGGCGATCACTTCGGCCGTCTGGCCCTTGATGTCCTTGGAAAGATCATCAGCCGTGAGCCCCGCAAGGAACACGAAATTATGATATTCGACTGAGGATGAAAGGATCTGGTTTGATCCCTGACGATTGATCTTGCTCATATCCGGCCTTTCAGAAAGGTTGGTCAGCGCTGGGCGCTGGCACGTTTACTAGAACAGAAAGCGCGGGGCGTGAAATCCGCCTGTCACGCAACGCGATAGGTACTACCCGAAGCCGCCGCGCCGATCATGGCTTCAAACACTGCAACGCCATGGATCGCTTCTTCAACCGGCAGGGGATAGGCCGGGCCACCCGTAATGGCGGCAGCAAAAGCTGCAAGTTCAGCATGTTCGATGTCGGTCTTCGGGAATTCCTTGACCCAAGCCTCACCCTCACGCGGGGTGAAGCTCAGTTTCTCATGGCCGTTCAATTCCAGCGCCGCATCCGTGCCATACAGCGCCACGCGCCAGACCCTTGGCGCGTAAGCCAAGGTTGCGAAGCCCCCTGTGACGCCGGAGGCGAAGGAAAACAGCCCCGCCGTCGTGTCATCCATGCCATTGGTGAGCGCGCGGGCCAGTGAGCGCACCGTCACCTCGGCAATCGGGCCGGCCAGATTGATCATCATGTCAATCATATGGATGCCCATGCCGCCCATGCCCCCCAGCGGGCTTTCATGGCGGTCCACGCGCCACATGCCGGGCTGATAGGAAATTGCGCCCGGCCCGCTGAATTGGCCTTCAACATGCAGCAAGGTACCAAGCGCGCCAGCGGCGATCAGCTTTTTCATCTCGGCCACCGCCGGCAGGAAGCGCCGATTATGGCCAAGCGCCATCACCACGCCCGCTTGCCGGCAGGCAGCAACGGAGGCCTCAGCACTCGCCTTCGTCATGGTGAAGGGTTTTTCGACAAAAACATGCTTGCCCGCGCGCGCGGCCGCAATCACTTGTTCGGCGTGCATCTGGTGTGGGGAGGCGATCACCACCGCCTTCACCCGCGGCTCCGCCAGAATGGCGGCCAGATCGGGCAGGATCTTCACCCCCTGCCGCGCGGCCCATTCGGCAGCGCGTTCCGGCCGGCCCGTGCTGCCGGCAATGAAGCGGATGCCGGCAGCATTCCGGTTCTGCACACTATCAACCAGGGTCTGGCCCCAGCGCCCCATGCCCACAATGGCCGCTTCAATCATTCTCATGCCTCATCAGGTTCAACGTTTTGCGGGATCGCTCGCCCCATCGCCTTCCAGCACCCGCGCCATGGCGGGCAGGCGTTTGATCCCCCAGGCAATGGCTATGGCTGAAAGTAGCACGGCAGCAAGGGTTGGTAGTGTCATGCCGAAAATCTCTCCCGCCGCGCCCAGCAGCAGGGCGCCAAGGGCTGGAAAGGCGCGCACAATCAGGCCCCAAAGGCTCAGCACCCGCCCGCGCATGGCGGGGTCTGACGCGGATTGCGCGAGTGTTTGCGCGCAAATCCCATGCACGGACATGGCCGCGCCCATAATGGCGGCGCAAAACACGCCAAAGGGAAACCAACTGGTCGCAATAAAGCCAACCATGGCAAGCGAGATCGCCGCCGGGGCGAAAACCGCGAGCCTGGTCGTGCCAAGCATCTTGCCGCGCGCGGAGACAAAGATACCCGACAGCAAGGCACCAACGCCGAAAGCCGCTGTCAGCACCGCAAGCGCTTCCGCCCCCAGGCCGAACTGCCGTTCCACATAGGGCGGCAGGATTTCCGGCAGGCTCCGCAGTAGAAGAGCGATAATCGCCGCATAGGTCAGGATCGGCCCCAAGCCCGGATGTCCGGCCACGTAACGCAGCCCATCCCGCATATCCCCCCATAGGGATTTTGTTTTGGCGTGTCCCTGGCGTTCCTCGGCCGAGACCTTGAGCAAGGGCGTGGTGGCGGTTGCAATGAAATAAGCGACCGCATTGGCGGCGATGGCCGGCCAAACGCCCGCCACCGCAATCAACGGCCCGGCCAGCGCGGGCCCGATAAAACGCGCCACATTGAAGCAAAGCGAATTGAGCCCCACCGCTGCCGTCAGATCATTACGCGGCACCAAGCCTGGCATCAGAGATTGCCGCGCTGGCTGCGCGAAGGAAGAAGCAATGCCATTCAGCACCTCAAGCGCCAGCAGGGTGTAGATATCAAGCTTCCCCACGGCCACCAGCAGCGCGATTATGGCGGCCATGACGCCGATCATTGCCTGGCTCCAGAAGGTCAGCTTCAGGCGGTCCGTGCGGTCCGCAATGGCGCCCGCAATCGGGCTGATCACCACCGCTGGCGCCAGATCACAAAACGCCACCATGCCGACCCAGAAGGCGCTACCGGTCAATTCCCAGGCAAACCAGGAAATGGCGATGCGATGCATCCAAAGCCCGGTCCAGGAAATAAGGGAGGCAGTGAAGAAAACCTTGGCGTTACGATGGGACAGCGCGCGCGTCAGAACAGAAAGGGATGCCATGCGCGCTTGCCGCCTTCAGCGCTGCGCGCGGATGTTCTGAGGGCGTTGGTTTCCCGGATCAACCGGCGGCTGGCCGGTGCCCGCATTGCGGATGCATTCGCGAATCAATTCATCGCGCAAGGTTTGTTGCCGAAAGCTATCGGAACGAAGCCGCGCGGTTGGCACGTCATTTGCCAAGTCGCTGTCACCAAAATTTGAATCTGCCCGCATCAATTGACCGCGTTCGCGGAAATTAACGACACGCTCGGCTTCCTGCGTGCAGATGCGCTGCAATTGAGGTGTGGCGCCGGCCACCGCACCGCGCGGGGAAGGCGGCGCTTCACGTGGCGCGCAGGCCGCGACGACCAGCAATAAGGGCAAAAGACGAATCATGAAGTGGCTCCCGCCGGGATAGTCCGGGACAATAGCGCGGTAAGTGCAGCCTCGTCGAACCGGCCCGCCGGATCAAGCGGTACGTTGGCGGCGGCGCGCAGCAGGGCAGGGTGCAATTCCGCCCCGGTCGCGCGCAGCGCAAAAAAACCCTTGAGGCGCGCGATCCGCCCCATGGCTTCGATCAGCGCCAGAAGCCTGAGGCAAATCGCGAGGCCCTGAGGGGTGGCAAGCCCATGGCGCGCATCCACCGCTTCCGCCCAACAGGCCGCATCGGCATCGGCCAGCAGCAATTCCATCGCCTCCCCATCTGGGCGGCGGAAGATAAGGCGGCGCGGGCTGCCCCAAATCTCCGCCCCCGCGGCACCGCGCGCCGCTTCCCAGGCGCCAAGCAGATCGCGCGCGGTGACGGCCGGCGTTTCCTCGGGAGGGAAGGGGATGGCGTAGGTCAGCGCCCCATCCGGGGTCGGGATGATCCTGATTGAGCTCGTCATGCGCCCCCTTTCTGGACCGGCTGGGCGCGCCGCGCCAGATATGAAGTGCGCGGCCCCGCTTGACGCGGCGCCCTGGCGCGGCACTCTGGCAACCATGACCGAGATCGCAGACCTGACCGCCTCCGAAGCCGCGCGGCGCATCGCCGCTGGCTCCCTGACCGCCTCTGCCCTGGCTGAGGCTTGCTTGGCGCGCATCAAAGAACGTGAGCCTGAGGTGCGCGCCTTTGCCTGGCTCGATCCCGCCCTGGTGCGGCGCGGGGCGACGGCCTTGGATAAGGGCGGGCCACCGGCGCCGCTTAAGGGCATTCCTTTTGGCGTGAAGGATGTGCTGGATACAGCCGATATGCCTTCGCAATATGGATCACCCATTTGGGCCGGGCATCGGCCGCGGAGTGATTCGGCAGCCGTTGCCATGGCGCGGGCGGCCGGCGCGCTGATTATCGGCAAGACCATCACGACGGAATTCGCGACGCGCCATCCAGGCGCCACGACCAACCCGGCCAATAAGCACCATACGCCGGGCGGGTCTTCATCCGGTTCGGCAGCCGGCGTGGCAGCGGGGTTCTTTCCGCTGTCTTTCGGCACGCAAACCGGCGGCAGCATCATCCGCCCCGCGGCGTTTTGCGGCATTGTCGGTTTTAAGCCGAG
The DNA here is from genome assembly GCA_903927465.1 of uncultured Rhodospirillales bacterium. GTDB lineage: Bacteria > Pseudomonadota > Alphaproteobacteria > Acetobacterales > Acetobacteraceae > Neoroseomonas. The sequence goes on from CAIYMY010000041.1 coordinate 25,339, forward strand.
CTTCGGTGCCATCCATCGCGGTGGCATGAAGGTGATGAGCGAAAGCCATGACACGATCGGCGTGATGGCGCGCAGCGTTGCCGATTGCGCGCTTTCCATGGGTGCCATGACGGGGCGCGATTACGGCAACCCCGAAGCCAAACTACCCCGCGCGCCGCGCCTGGCTTTTACCCTTGGCCCGCCTGCGGCCAAGGCGGCGCCCGAGACTCTCGCGCTCATGGAACGCGCCATCGCGGCGTGTCGGAAGGCTGGCGCTGAGGTCGTGGAAATCACTCTGCCCGAGGTGATGACGGAAGCCTTTGACGCGCATGAATATGTGACGAATATGGAAAGCGTGCAGTCGCTGGGCTGGGAATTAGTGGCAGCCCGGGCGCAGCTTTCAGATGTCATCAAGGAAAAGCTTGATTGGGCGAAGCGTTTCCCGACCGCGCAGCTTGATGCCTGCAAGCTGGTGCAAGCCAAGGCACGCGCGGCGCTACCTTCAGCGATTGAAGGGTTTGATGCGGTGATCACGGCTTCTGCCGCCGGGGAAGCGCCGGCCGGGATTGGCTGGACGGGTGATGCTGCCTTCAATTCGCTCTGGACTCTGCTGCATGGGCCATGCGTGACGGTGCCGGCAGGGGCGGGGCCGCAGGGCTTGCCGCTGGGCGTACAAATCGCAGGCCGGATCGGCGAAGATGCGAAGGTGCTGGCGATTGGGGAATGGGTGCGCCAGGCGCTGTGAAGCGCCTGCCCGGAACAGCGCCGCGACTTTACTGCGGCTGAATGCCGGCCGCGCGCACCACCGTTGCCCAGCGATCCACCTCAGCCCGCACTAGCCGCGTCAGCGCTTCTGGCCCCATCTGATCAGTGGCCGCGGGGATGGAACCCAGATCCTCGATCCGCTTGCGGATAGCAGGGTCATTCAGCGCGGCGCGCAATGCCTCATCCAGTTTCTGCACCACGGGTGCTGGCGTGCCGCGCGGGGCGAAAATCGCGTTCCAGCCTTGGAAGATATAATCCGGCACCCCGGCTTCGGGCGCGGATGGCACGCCCGGCGCATTGGGGTTGCGCGTAGTGGCGCCCGTCAGCAGCCCGCGCATGGTGCCGGCCTGGATTTGCGGCACGGCGGCGGGTGCCAGCAGGCAGGCGCTATCGACTTGCTGCGCCACAATATCATTCAAAGCGGGGCCTTCGCCGCGATAGGGGATTTCATTCATCCGCGCGCCGGTCAAATGCGTGAACAGCGAACAGGCGAGGTGATTGGTGGAACCGATCCCGGCATTGGCATTGGAAACCTGGCCCGGATTGGCGCGGACTCGGGCCAGAAATTCCTGCATGTTCTGCGCCGGGAAGCCATTGCGCATCACGAAAAACAGCGGTGTGCCGGCAATCAGGCCAATGGGCTGCAATTCGCGCGGATCATATTGGATGGAACGATAAATCGAAGGTGCGGCGGAATGGCTGCCCAGGCTGCCCACCGTCAGCGTATAGCCATCGGGTGCCGCCTGCGCGCCACGCGCCCCGCCAATCGTGCCACCCGCGCCCGAGACATTTTCCACCGTGACGCGCTGGTTGAGCGTCTTCATCATGTGGTCGGCCACAATGCGTGCCAGCACATCCGTCGCCCCGCCGGGGGCGAAGACAACCAGCATATTGATGGGGCGATTGGGGAAATCCTGCGCGGTGGCTGGCTGGGCCAAGCCAATGAACAGCGCGGCCAAGGCCGCCAAAAGACGCTTCATGATGTTACCTCCCGTTGGGCTTGGTGCCGGGTTCGCCCCGGTTTCTGCCCTTAGGGGGTATGGAAGCTTCTCCGCGCCCCCGCCGTCAAGCGCCACCCCTTGCGCGGCTGCCGCTGCCGTTTCAGGGTCTCCCCCAGCCAGACCACAGGAGAACCCCATGCTGCCGCCGCGCGAGAAAATGACCATCTGCTTCGCCCATGTCGCCTATCGCTTTGCCGATCGCTTCGCGCTGCGCGGCGCTGGGATTGATTTCTTTGAAGTGCGCAATCGGGATGATCTGGATGCACGGATTGCGGGGGCGGATGTGCTGGTCTGTTCCGGGCTTTGGCGGAATGATTTGCCCAAGCTTTCGCCCCGGCTGCGTTTTGTGCAATCCGCGAGCGCCGGGACGGATCAATATGACCGCGATGTGCTGCGCGCAGCGGGTATTCGGCTGGCAAGTGCTCAGGGCTGCAATGCCAATGCGGTCAGCGAACACGCCATTGCGCTGATGTTGGGCATCCTTCGCCGTGTTCCGGAAGCGCGCGATAATCAGGCCAAGCGCTTCTGGCGCGGCATGATGGGCGATTTCACGAAGCGCGAGGATGAAGCCGGCGGCAAGACCGTGATTGTGGTGGGCACAGGCCGCATCGGCGGGCGCATTGCCCGCATCTGCAAGGCTTTGGATATGCATGTGATTGGCGTGCGCCGCGATGCTCAGGCCGGCGCCAATGGCGCGGATGAGGTGCATTCCTTCACGAACCTGCCTGCCCTATTGCCGCGCGCGGATTTCGTCGTGCTGGCCTGCCCGCTGACGGATGAAACCCGCGGGCTGATCGGCGCTTCCGCGCTTGCCGCCATGAAACCAACCGCGCATCTGGTGAATGTCGCGCGCGGGCGTGTGATTGATGAACCGGCGCTGATTGAAGCCTTGCAGGCCGGGCGCATTGCCGGTGCCGCCCTGGATGTGACGGTGGATGAACCCCTGCCGGAAGCCAGCCCGCTTTGGACCATGCCCAATGTGCTGATCACGCCCCATACCGGCGGTGAGACGCATAAATACGAAGATAATGTGCTGGATATGATGATGGAAAACCTGAACCGACAATGGCGTGGTGAAACCGCCTTGTTCAACCAGATTGTTTGAGGTGCGTGATGCAGACCCGTGAAGGCGCGCTAGCCCGCGCCGCAACATTTTTCGATGATGGCAGCTACAAGAAATTGCTCACCGATCTTGTCGCCATTCCCTCCACCGCGCAAGAACCAGGCCATGAGGCTGATTTGCGCCATTATTTGGAAGGCGCCATCGGGCCTTGGCTGGAAAGGCTGGGCTTTGCCGTCACCATCCATGCCAATCCGCTGGAAGGCTTTGGCCCGATTTTGACGGGGGTGCGCATTGAAGACGCGGCGAAGCCAACCGTACTGCTTTATGGCCATGGTGACACGGTGCGCGGCCTGGATGATCAATGGCGCCCAGGGCTAAAGCCTTGGGAATTATACGAAGAAGATGGCCGCTGGTATGGCCGCGGTTCCGCCGACAATAAGGGCCAGCACGCGCTGAATATCGCAGCGCTTGAAGCTGTGCTGGCGGAACGCGGTGGCAAGCTTGGCTTCAATGTGAAGATCGTTCTGGAAATGGCGGAAGAACGTGGATCACGCGGCTTGCGTGAATTCGTCGCCGCCAATCGCGACATGCTGGCTGCCGATGTGCTGATCGCGTCAGACGGGCCGCGCGTTGAACCCGAAGTGCCGACAATCGCCACCGGCACGCGCGGGATTTTTCAGTTTGACCTGGTGCTGAAGCTGCGCGCTGGCGGCGTGCATTCCGGCCATTGGGGCGGTCTGACCACAGACCCCGCCATTCGCATGAGCCATGCCATTGGCGCCATTATTGATCCACGCGGCAAAATCCTGGTGCGCGATTGGCTGCCGCAAAATGGCGTGCCGGCGGAAGTGCGTGGCGTGCTGGATGGCTGCCCGGTGGGCGGCGGCGAAGGTGCTGCCACCATTGATGCTGATTGGGGCGAGCCTGGCCTGACGCCGGCTGAGAAGATCTATGGCTGGAACAGTTTCATCGTGCTCGCCATGCTCTCCGGCAAGCCGGATGCGCCGGTGAATGCGGTGGCACCTGATGCGCGCGCCACCTGCCATATCCGCTACACGGTGGATACTGACCCGAATACCTTTGAGGCATCTTTGCGCCACCATCTGAATGAACAGGGTTTTGGCGATATTGTGATCGAGAACGCCGGCGTGCGCATGGCCGCTTCCCGCACGCCGCCCAATCACCCCTGGGTGCGTTGGGCGCAGGAAAGCATGCAGAAAACGCTCGGCAAGCGCGTGCAGATCATCCCGAATTCATCGGGCGGGCTGCCCGGGGATGTGTTTGTGGACCATATCGGCGTGCCGCTGGTCTGGGTGCCGCATTCCTATAATGGCTGCAAACAACATGGCCCCGATGAGCATTTCCTGATCGCGCCCGCGCGGGAAGGCATTCTGGCCTTCACCGGCATGTGGTGGGATTTGGGACAGGGAGGTACGCCCTGATCCCTGTTACCTTTCTTCACGCGCGGTCTGCGTTGGCGCAATGCGGCTGTTACAGAAGGGGCGCATAAGTGCCCCCGCGGCGCATTGCCGTTTGCAGGAGTTTGCCATGTATTCAAGAACCTCTCGGACCCTTTTACTGGCTTCCGTATTTGCCCTTGGCACTGCGGGGCTCGCTGGCGCGCAGCCCGCGCAAGGCCCTGCCCCGCAGGGTGCGACCCCCCATCACATGCATCAGATGCATCACGGCCAGCGTGGAGAAGGCATGATGGGCTTCGCGGTGGGTGAGGCTTTTGCCCGCGCTGACGCCAATAATGACGGCAAGGTCACGCGTGAAGAAGCCACTATCTGGCTTGCCGCGCGTTTCGCCGAAATTGACGCGAACAAGGATGGCGGCCTGACGGTTGAGGAAATCCGCGTTTATTACAACGCCCGTCGCGGAGAAGGCCGTGGCCCGCCTGATGGCATGCGGGAGCGCATGGAAGACCGCCAGGCGGCGCGCTTCCGCTTCATTGATGCGGACCTCGACGGCAAGATCACGCTGCCGGAGTTGCGCGTTATGGCGGACGCCATGTTCCGTTCCATGGATGCGGATGGCGATGGTGCGCTGACGCGTGCCGAGCTGCAACGCCGTGGCCATCGTGCCGATGGCCCACGCGCGCAACCCTTGGCGCCGACGCCGGCACAGCCCGCGCCTCGGTAATTTTTGTGAACAGGTTGGCGCGCCACGTCGTCGGCGCGTCAGCCGTTTTTGGCCCCGATCTTTGCCGCAATCGCCAGAATGCGTTCTGCCTTTTGCACAATCGGGTAATCCACAAAGCGCCCGTCCACCTGGATGGAGGCAAGCCCACGCGCCTCCGCTTCCGCGAAGGCTTCAACAATACGCTTGGCGCGGGTGATTTCCGCATCAGGCGGAGAATAGGCCGCATTGGCGGGCGCGATCTGATCCGGGTGGATACATAGCCTGCCCTGAAAACCCAGCACCGCACCGCGGGTACAAGATGCCTCAAAGGCCGCAGTTTCGCGCAATTCGATGAAGACCGTATCAATCGGCGGCTCAAGCCCCGCCGCGCGCGAGGCAAGCACGCATTCGCTTCGCGCCGGCGTCAATTCATCCTCATGTAAGGTCCAGGTGATGCCGAGATCGGTGGTGTAATCCCCAGCACCAAAAGCAAGGCGCCTGACGCGCCCGGAAGGCAAAGCCGCCGCCGCGCGCGCCAAATCGCGGAGTGCCACCAGCCCGCGCGCGGTTTCAACAATAGGCATCAGGTCTATGCCACCGGCGGGCAGGCCGCGTTCGGCTTCCAGATTGCCAATCATCCAATCCACCGCCAGCAATTGCCCGGCATCTTCCAGCTTGGGCAGGACAATGCCATCCAAGGTGCCGCCGATCACGGCATGCAGGTCGCCAAAGCAGAATGGCGTATCAAAGGCATTGACGCGCACATAGGCGCGGCATTGGCGTGGCCTTTCCAACGCCGCCCGCACCGCCCCGCGCGCAGCCGGCTTGGCGGCGATGGCCACAGCGTCTTCCAAATCCAGAATGGCGGCATCGGCGCCGACTTGCAGCACTTTTTCCGCCCGGCGCGGATGGTCACCCGGGGCGAAAAGAAAACTGCGATTGGGACCGGGTGCGTTCATTTCATGCTGTCCTTTGCGTGATCCATCCTGCCAGATCATGCCGTGATCTGAGAGACGCGCATTATGCACCGCACTGCGCTACCTGTCTTCGCGCGCCCCCCCCTTTTCTGCCCGCCCCAAAGCCTGCAAGCTGGCTGCAAGACAGGAGAAACCTCATGCAAAAAATCGAATTGGGCCGTTCCGGCATTTTCGTCCCGCCCGTTGTTTTCGGCTGCAATGTCTTTGGTTGGACCTTGGCCAAGGCGCAATCCTTTCGGATTTTGGATGAGCTGGTGGAACGCGGGCTCAATGCGCTCGATACCGCCGATGTCTATGCCTATTGGGTGCCGGGCAACAAAGGCGGCGAATCTGAGAGCATTATGGGCGAATGGCTGAAGGCGCGTGGGCGCCGCCATGATGTGCTGATTCTCTCCAAGGCGGGCATGGAAATGCCTGGCATCGGCAAGGGGCTTTCGCCTTCCTACCTGGCGAGCGCCATTGAAGCATCGCTGAAGCGGCTTGGGACGGATGTGATTGATCTTTACCAAAGCCACCGCGATGATGAGAGCGTGCCGCAGGAAGAAACGCTCGCCGCCTTCGACAAGATGATCAAGGCGGGCAAGGTGCGCGCCATTGGCGCTTCCAATTTCTCTGCTGCGCGCTTCAAGGAAGCGCTTGATATCAGCACAAAGCATGGCCTGCCGCGCTATCAAACCATGCAGCCGCATTATAATCTGCTGGAACGCGGCATTGAAGCGGATATGCTGCCACTTTGCGCGGCGGAAGGCGTTGGCGTGATCCCCTACTACTCGCTCGCGTCGGGCTTCCTCTCTGGCAAGTATCGGTCAGAAGCGGACCTCGGCAAAAGTCCGCGCGGCACGCGAGGGGCGGGGAAATACCTTAATGGAAAAGGGTTGAAGGTGCTGGCGGCGCTGGATAAGGTGGCGGCGCGCAAGGGTGCAACACCCGCACAGGTGGCGCTTGCCTGGTTCAAGGGCCGTCCGGGTCTGGCGGCGCCGATTGCCAGCGCCACGACCTCAGCGCAATTGGTGGATTTGGCCAAGGCAGCGGCACTTACACTGGATGCCGCTGCGGTTGCGGAATTGGATGCGGCGAGCACGTGATGGTGCCGCCGCCTCCGGCAAGGCGCTATTTCACCTCAATGAGCGCTGGAAGATTCCAGCGCCCATCCAGGGCCTCGGCCTTCGGGCCATAGAAGCGCCCCACGAAAAAGAACGGGCCTTTTGGTGCAGGCAGCCAGTTGGATTCCTTACCAAGCCCGGGGCTTTCTGCCTGTATGTAGATTTCAAGCGATCCATCGGCGCCCTTCGCAAGACCCGCCGTGCGATCACCAATCGAATAGCGGTTCAGTGGGTTATCCACCAAGAATCGTTGCGGCAAATTATACATGGTGATGGACCAGAATTCCGTCACGGGCGGGGTTTGGCCTGGTTCAAAGCGCAAGACCCAGCGCCGATTGCCATCCAGCACCTTGCCATCACTGTCGGTCTGTTGGCTGGCATAGACAGCCTCCTCCTTTGTATTGGCATAGATGCCCAGCATGGCGCCAAAATTGCGCTTTGTGATGTAGCCATCAGCCAATTCTTGACGCGAGCCGAACATATCCCGTGAAGTCTTTTCCTTAACAGCGTCTTCGCGCAGCGTCTTGGCTGCTTCGGTGCTGCCCGCTTCTATTGCTGCCCTGATTTCCGGCGAAAGCGTATTCGCATTGAAATTCCTGCCCGCACCAATGCCAATACGCGCAAAGCGGGTGAACATTTCTTGTTCTGAATCCTGTATCGGCATGAAGGGCAGAAGCGCATTCAGATAGGAAATGAACTCAATCCCCTCAGCCTTGGCGGCATCCCATACCGGCCAATCAATCGCAGGCGCGGCAGTAGGCGCGGCTGTGCCAGTGAATTGCGACAGTGGCGTAAGCTTATAGCCCGCCTGCACCGCCTGAAGTGCTGCGACATCGTCGGGGCCAAAGAGTTGCGTGCGCGTCAGCGTTCCCACGAATTCAGTTTCGGCCACAAAAACCTTGGTGATCCCGGCGGGTACAGTGCCCTTCCAGCGCGGGCCAACGAAAAGATAGTTTCCAGCCTCCCGCCCCGTGGTGCGCACGCCGGTATAGGCGAAGTTATGCGTGTACAGATCAAACCACTGGTTCACGTAATAGCGCGGCGCCGGTACCGCTGGCAGCGACAACACCATGGGTTCCGCGCGCAGATCGAGCCACGCCCAGGAATAAGGCGTGTCGTTATTGGGTGTGACAATATCCGTATCTGCGGGCGTGGAGGAACGCGCATAATGCCGGAATTGATTGAACCCACCCACATAGCCACCGAACGCCTTATTCTGCGTCTGGTTATACATGGTCTGGTAGCCCTGCAGCGGCGCATAGGCATAGGCCCAAGCCTCACGCGCGATGGCCTTGGCTTCATCGGGCGTGATGGCCGTGTTGCCCCATGATGGCCTGATGGTCAGTGCGATGGATGTCGAAAGCGCCAAGGCTGACAAGCCGCGGCGGTTGATGGATGTGGACATGATAGATCCTCCCTGCTGCACGCCGGCTTATCTCACCAACTCGATATCATTCAGCTGCCAGCTTTTGTCGAAATAGGCTTCTGTTGCGGCATAAAAGCGAAAATAGGGAAACCAGCCCTTGCCCGGGTTTGTCCTGATCCAATTCGCCGCATTGGCTGGCCGTTCCGGCCCGAAATAGACATCCACCGACCCATCAGCATTCTTGACCAAATCAGGATTGCGCGAGGAAAGATCAGCAGCGCCCTGCGCGGTCACCAGGGGGCCGCGCGTCACATTGTCATAAAGCGTGATGGACCAGAATTGCCGTACCGGCGGATTAGGCTCAACCCGCAACCGATAGGTTTTGCCACCATCAAGCCAATTGCCATCCCGATCCTTGGAGGTTTCAAGATACACCTGACCAAAGCCAACGATGCGGCCCTGCATGCCAACCGACATGCCAATGGCTTCATAGAACCAGGATGAACGCTCATCGAACTGAACGCGGTTCTTGTCCGGCGATTCCTGATCAAGATCAAACAGCACCGCATATTCCCAGCGCTTGCCGGGATAAACCGTGGCACCCGCATAGCGCTTGTCATAGGCGATGGTGCGCGCCATCAATTCGCCAACCTTGGCTGCGTCCGTCAGAATGCGCGTCTGCCGTGCGTCTGGATTGAAAGGCGCACCTGGTGCAATGCCAAGGGACCGCAACATGCCGAACATCACGCGGTCGCGTGGCGCCACTGGTTCATTGGCGTAAAGCTCGGCCAGCAGCTTCCAATATTCCAGCGTGTCGGGCTGGGCTGATTGCCAAGCGCGGCCACCCACTTCCAGGAATTTCGTGGGGGCGGGCCGATCCCTTTGGTTCCAGCCATGGATGTTGAATTTGCGCAAAGTGGCTTCCGCCACAGCCTTGTCAGGATCAAGCCCGCGCGTGCCAAACCACACTTGGTTGCTGGGCGCGCGAAAAATTATGTAGCCCGGCGCATCAATATCAGGGCTGCCAGGCGGCAGGATCAGGTATTTGCCACCGGCGCCCTTATCCGGCCCTGTCTGGCCCATATCGGTGATCGGCTGCTGCCAGATGTCCATGACGCCGCCCGCTGTCAAACCTTGCGGCACTTCCACAACCATCGGCCCTTGCCGGGCCAGATCCCAGAAACTGAAGGCGTAAAGCGTGGTGATATTGGGCGTCAGCATGCCGGCCTTATCCGCCAAATCACGGTAGAACATGATATCGCCATTGCTGGCGCCCAGCGTCTTGGTTTGCGCATCATAAAGCGCCTTGAAGCCCACCGCCGGCAGCGCCCAAAGATACGCCTGGGTTGCCCGCTGGAAATCCATTTCGTCATAGAGCCGATCAGCGGTCTGGCGGCTGGGAAACCCATTCTCAAGCGTGAGATCGCCAAGCCGTGTCGGAACAGTTTGGGCATTGGCGGAACACAGGGGCAGTGGCGCCATGATGGCGACAATCGCTGAGGCGATCACTGCCGAGGTCAAACGCTTCAAGGGATTGAGCATGCGCTTCGGTCCTCAAAAAACAATGAAGGACCGTACTTGATGTGATGATACTGTTAAACTGGCACTGCGATACTTTTTTATTATAAAAAATAGAATGGTTGATCGTCGGCGTCCGGCGGTCGGCGGTGGCGCAATTAGAGTGAGCGCCTTAGGCCCGTCACCGCAAAAAAGGCTCCACTGTCCCGGTAAGCTTCATGGTCAGCGGCTTGCCGCGGCGATCCAAGGCCTTGCCCAGGCTGACCCGGACCCAGCCTTCCGAGACGCAATACTCCTCGACATTGGTCTTTTCTTGACCCTTGAAGCGAATGCCAACGCCGCGGCTCAGCAGCGCCTCATCGTAAAAGGGGCTGCTCGGGTCATTGGAAAGGCGATCAGGCAGGGCAGGGGTGTCTTCGGTCATGGTATGCTCCCGACGCGGTTTGTGCCCGAGAGCCGCAGGGAAGGCAATTCCGCGTGATTGACCAGGCCGTGGCAAAAACGCAATTTCAAATCAAGACTGATCCAAGGATGGTTCCGTGCACTACTCGCTGACCGAAGCGCAAACCGAACTCCGCGCGCAAATCCTGAAACTTTGCGCCGATTTCGGCGATGATTATTGGCTGAAGATTGACCAGGAAGCGCGCTACCCGGAAGAATTCTATCGCGCCGTCGCGGCTGCCGGCTGGCTTGGTATTGCGATGCCCGAGGAATTCGGCGGCGCCGGGCTTGGGATTTCGGAAGCGACCGTGATGATGCAGGCGGTGGCGGAAAGCGGCGCCTGCATGTCCGGCGCCTCCGCCATCCATATGAACATCTTTGGCCTGAACCCTGTGGTAGTCTTCGGTACGCCAGCGCAGAAGCAGCGCTTCCTGCCACCTTTGATCGCAGGCCAAGAAAAGGCCTGCTTTGGCGTGACCGAGCCCAATACCGGCCTCAACACCACGGAATTGAAGACGCGGGCAGAAAAGCGCGGTGACCGATACGTCATCAATGGGCAGAAAATCTGGATTTCCACGGCGCAAGTGGCCGATCGCATCCTGCTGCTGGCGCGCACCACGCCGCTTGATCAGGTCAAGCGCAAGACTGATGGCCTCACGCTTTTCTACACCAAGCTGGATCGCACCAAGGTGGAGGTGCGTCTGATCCATAAAATGGGCCGGCATGGCGTTGATTCGAACATGCTGTTCTTTGATGGCTTGGAAGTCCCGGAAGAAGACCGCATCGGCGCAGAAGGGGAAGGCTTTCGCCTCATTCTGCATGGGCTCAATCCCGAACGCATCCTGATTGCCGGTGAAGCGGTTGGGATCGGCCATGCGGCGCTCAGCCGGGCCGCGAATTACGCCCGCACGCGCGAAGTCTTTGGCCGCCCCATCGGACAGAATCAGGGCATCCAGCACCCGCTGGCGCGGATCTGGGCGCAGTTGGAAGCGGCTGGCTTGCTCACCATGAAGGCGGCCGCGCTGTACGATGCCGGCCGCGACTGCGGGGCGGAGGCCAATGCGGCCAAATATCTGGCCGCCGAGGCCGGTTTCGCCGCAGCAGAAGCCGCCGTGCTGACCCATGGCGGCATGGGCTATGCCCAGGAATACCAGGTGGAACGCTATTTTCGCGAAAGCATGATCCCGCGCATTGCCCCGGTCAGCCGAGAGCTGATTCTGAGCCATATCGCCGAAAAAGTGCTCGGCCTGCCAAAATCATATTAAGCGTGGGGATGGTGGGCGCGACAGGGATTGAACCTGTGACCCTTCGCGTGTGAAGCGAATGCTCTACCGCTGAGCTACGCGCCCTGACCTGCAAAAGCCTTTAGGGGCGCTGGCCGTGCCGCGTCAAGCATGGGGCGGATTGGCTGCGCGCGCAAAATTGCGCGGCAAGAGAATGTTATGATTTTATCTGTATTTATTTTGGTCTTCTGTAGGGCCAAAAATATGAATGTAGTATTAAATAAAGAAAATTGGGTAAATTCACCCGAAACGCCAATTTTATGCTTTCTTCATATTCCCCGCACCGGCGGCACTACCATCAACCTCATGTTGAAATACGCCTTCGGTAATCGCGCCTTCTTCCATGCCGAGCTTGTGGTGAAATACGGCGGAGAGATTGGGCTCAGCGCTGCGCTCGCCAAAAATAATGATGTTTGCCATCGGGCCCTGCTGGTCACGGGCCATTACAGCGTGGCCCATCCGCTTGTGGCGCGGGCACCCCGCCCGGTCGGCATCGCCGCTGTTTTGCGCCAACCGCTGGAACGCATTGTCTCTCTTTATGACTATATTCGCGGCACGCCGGATCATCCGGAGCATGCTGCACTTAGCCTGCTCACCCTCAATCAGGCGCTGGATGCGGTGCCGGAATTCGCCGCCCATTGCCGGGACTCGCAATTGCGCACGCTATTCAATGCCACGGACCGGCCCGGCATCACGGCAGCGTTGCAGCGCTACCCCTATCTGCTGGGCCGGATGGATGCTTTGGATGTCTTTGCCCAAAGGCTGCTCGCGTCCTTTGGCCTCACGCTTGGCGGAGTGCTGCCGCGCTTCAATGAAAGGCCGGTGCTGGCGGGGGTGGCGCCGGCGCGATCACAGGCTGATTACGCCACGGCGCTGGCGACGCTTGAACGCCAAAACCGGGCCGAGCTTGAGTTTTTCGCGCGCCTGCCGCCGATTTTCGCAACCATGCCAAGGACCGCCATGGCGCTGATGGGCGTATCTAGTATGTTTCCCGTTCACATTCGTTCACGGGAAACATTCTAAACTATTGTTAATTCGCGTTTTCCGAGCCGCCAAGTGATTCCACTTGGCTTGAAAACGCTCTGAAGTATTTCTCTTCTGGCGTGTCTATTGCTAAACTCCGGCATGCCGCGTTTTCTGTTGCAACCCTGCCTTGCCTTGCTTCTGGCCCTAGCACCCGCCGGGCTTTCGCCTGCCCGGGCGGTGGAGGCGATTTACCAGGTCACCCAAACCGGGATCGCCGTGGTCGAGATCACCGCCCAATTTGAATCCCGCCCTGATGGCTATTCGATGCGCTCGGTCAGTCGCGCAGTCGGCATCGGCAGGCTGTTTGCCTCGCATGAAATTCGATCTGAGGTTGAGGGCACTTGGCGCGCTGATGGGGTTGCGCCGCAGCGTTTCCAGGCCGAGGGGAATTGGCGCGGCGATGCCAGGCGCACGGTTTTGCTCTACCGCGATGGCATGCCCCAACCGATGGAAATGGAACCGCCTGAGGGCATCACGAATGAACTTGTGCCCCTGCCTGAGCGACGGGGCGCGATTGATGGGCTTTCAGCCTTTGCGCTGATGTCGCGCACGGTCACCCAAACCGGCCGTTGCGATGTGACCGGGCCGATTTTTGACGGAAGGCGGCGGCTGGATTGGTCGTCCCGCACCATCGGCGCTGCGCGCATCACCCATGCCGGGCAGGAAATTGAATCTCTTCAATGCGGGTTGGAAAGCCGGTTGGTCGCTGGGGTGCGCATTGGCGATGACCCTGCCCGCGCCAAGCAGCCGCGCCCCGCTACGGCATGGCTTGCCAAGGTTGATCCGCGCCTGCCGCCCATCCCGATCCGCGTTGAATTCCCAAGCACCATCTTCGGCACCATGCGGATGGAATTACAGAAGATCAGATAGCTGCTTCAGCGGAGCATTGCGCGCAGCGCCGCCACATCAGCGGCAATCGGCGCGCCGCCGGCCATGCTATGCGGGCCATAGCCCCAGCCTGCAAAAATCGCGCGCACACCGGCACCGCGCGCGGCTTCGATATCATTGCGGTGATCGCCGATCATCACGGCGTCCTCGGGCACTGCGCCGGCTGCAGCCAGAGTTGCGCGCAAATGCCCCGGATCGGGCTTGCGCATGGGGAAGCTGTCGCCGCCGCCAAGCGCGCTGAAATGGCCATCAAGCCCAAGCCCTGAAAGCAAGACCCGCGCCGCGCCTTCCGGCTTATTGGTGCAGACGGCCAAGCGCCAGCCGGCATCGCGCAAAACAATCAGCAATTCGGGAATGCCATCAAAGGCGCGCGTCAGCACCGCGGCATTGGCCTCATAATCGGTCATGAAATGCTGAAGGTCAGCTTCATCCAGCGCAATCCCGCGCGCGGCATAGGCGCGTTCGAGCAAAACCCGCACGCCATCGCCGATCATGGCCACAACCTCGGCGCGCGCAAAACCTGGCAGGCGTTTCACCGCCATCAGCCGATCCAGCGCGGCATGGAGATCCGGCGCGCTATCCACCAGCGTGCCGTCTAGATCAAAAACAGCGCAAGGTTGCGCGCGATCAGGCATCGGAAGGCGGCACCCAGGGGATGCGCGCAATGTCGATCCCTTCATCGCGCAGCGCCTCAGCCTCATCTTCGGTGGCTTCGCCGAAAATGCCGCGGGCTTCGGCCTCTCCTTGGTGGATCTTGCGCGCTTCCTCAGCGAAATCGGCGCCGACGTAATCGCAATTTTTCTCTACCTCGGTGCGCATATGCTGCAGCATGGCGCGGAGTTCCGCCGGCATGGCGGCCAGCGCCGCCGCGGGCAAGGCCGGGGGAGATGGCGGCGGCGCGGGCGCTTCCGCCACGGGCGCGGGTGGTGCCTCTGTCTTGGTATTCCGCGCCGGGCGGCCCTTTTTCGGGATGGCAGGGGCCATCAGGCGTTTGGCGACCTTGGCCGGGCCACATTGCGGGCATTCCACAAGGCCGATTGCCGCCAGCTTATCGAAAGCCGCGCTATCCTTGAACCAGCCATCGAATTCATGCGCCTGATCGCAGCGCAATTCGTAGCGGATCATAAAGCCTTCACCATGTCATATCAGTCAGTGTCATCGGATGGTAACTTGGCACCCCCGCGCGCCGAGTGCCAGGGGGCACGGCGATCAATACTCATGCTCAAAAGCAATCCCCACACGATCCCCCGCCAGGCTATTGCCGCCGCTTTCCGCTTCCAGACGAAACCTTGGCATCAGGTCAATCTGCACGCCAACGCGCGGCGGCCCGCCATCGGCGCTTTGCTTCAACCCAAGAAACACCCCATCCGCTACATAGCGCCCGGTTTCCAAAGTGGCGCCTGGTTCCTGCCCTGCGCGTTGTTCGCCTTCTTTCTCCTGGCCGATGGAAAGCCGATCAAGGGCGAGGGTGCGGCGGATGCGTTCCATCAGCCCACCCGGCCCGGGCAAAGGGCGGCCCGTGGCGCCGGCAAGCGCCTCGGCCAATTGCAGCATCTGGAAGGGTGAAAGATCACCACCGCGCCGGCCGAATAATAGCCGAGCCAGAACCTCATCCGCCGGCAATTCGGGGTTGGAGGTGAAGCTGATTTTTGGATCGCGCGCCGGGCCTTCCACCGCGACATTCACCTCCACCTCCTCTGCCCGCGTCGAGGCAAGGACATCCAGATTGGGCATAAGCCCGCCCGCATCGAAAGTGATATTCGCGCGGTTCAAGGTAAGCCGCCGATCCAGAACCGAAAGCGTGCCACGGCGAAGCATGAAGCCACCTTCCAAGCGCGGCGCATCAAGCGTACCGCCAAGCTTGACCTCACCGCCCAATTCCGCATCCAGCCCGCGCCCGCGCAGAAAAATCGCACGCGGTGCGTCAATGGTCAGATCAAGCGCGATCGGCGGCAGGCTTGTGGCTTCTGCCTGTCTTCGCGTTGGTGATGCCAGGGGGGGTGTGCCCTGAGGGCGCTGGCCAACCTCTCGCACCCCGGGCAGGCTACGCACGGTAGGCGGCAGCTTGTCTGGAATGCGCAATTCAGCACGCCGCACCAGCAATTTTCCAGAAAGCCGGCTTTCGCCCAAAACCTCACCCGCGAAGCGCACCTCACCATCAAGTGTTGCGCTGCCAAGGTCTGAATTGACCGGGCGCGCGGCATCTGCCTTCAGGCGTAGATCAAAAGGCAGGCGCGGTGTGCCAAGGTCAAGCGTGCCAGAAGCGGCAAGGCTACCACCGCCCGCGGTGCGCGCGGCAAAGCGCGTCAGGTTCAGTCGCTCACCTTCTGCTATGATGGCTGCGGTAATCTCATTCAATGAGACGCCATGCTGCAAATCGCGAAAGCTGCCATTGGCGATATTGGCCTGCCCGCCCAGGCGCGGCGCCGCCAGACTGCCTTCCAGCCGCAGATTGAGATTGGCAGTGCCACCTACACGCTGCGCCCCGGCGGCAAGCAGCGGCTGCGCAAGGCGGCCCAGATCAAGCTGGCCGGTGACGCTGCCGGAAAGCGGCGCTTCAGCGCTGAGCGCCGCAATCCGCGCCGTTGCGGCAAGCCGCACTGTATTGCCGCCATTGAGCGAGGCACGCGCTTCCGCCCCCGCTCCATTGCCCGTTGCGGAGGCGACCAGGCGCAAAGGCGGCACGCCGCGCGCCGCCGGCACGGCGCTGGTAATCGCAGGGCTTTCCAACCGAATGTCGAAGCGCGGTTCGGCAGCCGTGCCTTTCAGCGTTGCCTGACCCGAAAGCGTGCCGGCCAATTTCGCTTCCGGCGCCGCCAGCGCCGCGAAGGGCGCGATGGGCAGGGCGCTGAGCGTGGCATTCAGCGCAATCTCCGCCTCGCTCCAGAAACCCTCAAGCTTGAGCCTGCCGCCGCGATTGCTGGTGAGGTTTGTCTCCGCAAGGCTGATGCGCCCATCCGGTGCCAATTCAATCCGGGCAGGGGCAGCGAGCTTCACCTGCTCCGCACCGAGCGAGAGCGCCAGGCTTTCAAAGGTGAGCTGGCGCCCTTGGTCGTTGCCGCTCAGCGCCGCTACGCCTTCAAGCTTTGCTTCGCCATAACGTGCTTCTAGCTTGGCACGCGCATCATCCAGCCCGCCGGCAAGTTCCATCTGCAAAGCCAGCGCGCGCCCATCCAGCGTGATCTCGGGCGCGCTAAGCTTCGCACTTACCTGTTGCGCGCCATTGGCGCTCCGCCCTTCTGCTTCCAGCGACAAAGCCCCGGCCAATGCCTGGCCAAGCAGGGTGGAAAAGGGTCCCAGATCTGGAATGTTGAGCGAAAAAGTGCCATCGAAAAGTGGCTTTTGCACATCAAGCAAACCGCTGCCGGAAAGTCGCGCCGGGCCGAAGGATGCCTCGAGCTTTTGCAAGCGTAGTGCAGCGCCTTCCGGCACGCCCAGCAAATCCAACATTACCGGCAGCCCAGCGTAGCTTGCGCGCAATTGCGCTTCGGCGCGCGGGCGCGACAAGGGCGTTTCCAGGCGTAAATCCAGACTGGGCGCGGTCAGCACTTCCGTGCCGCGCGTGATGCTCTCGCCCCGCGCCTGCAGGGTGATTGAAGGATCATCCCGCGCGCCCCGCACATGGCCTTCTGCGGTGAGCGCGCCGGCAAATTCCGGCACCAGCCGTGCCAGATCCGCAAGCCGCAAACCGAAGCGAAGATCAAGCGTTTCGCCGACATCGCCCGAAGCGGTGAGCTCCGCGTCATCACCGGTTAGCGTCAGGCTTTCGATCCGCGTCGGTGCTGTGGCGCGGGCCTGAAGCCGCGGGCTTGCGCCAAGGGCTGCGCCAAGCGCTGGGATGGTGCTGGAAAATCCCGCAAGCGCCGCATCCAGCGTGACCCGAGGCGCCGCCAGCTTGCCATCCACCTGAAAGCGCGCGGAGGCGCCTTCCCACGCCACTTCTTCCGGCAGATAGGCCGCCAGCATTTGGCTGGCACCGAGCGCAATATTGCCTTGCAAGGCAGCTTCCTCGCGCTTGGGATCAAGGCTGCCGGAAAGCGTAACCTCGCCAAGCGGCGCACGCGCCTTGACGCTACGGAAGCTGATCACGCCGGCACGGTTGCGCGTTGCATCGAGCGTGAGATCAAGCCGGCTGAGCGCGGCGGTGAGCGGCGCCGGCAGCAAAGGCGCCGCCGCGACATGGCCGGCAAGCCGCGCGATACCCGCACCATGCGCATCAGCGTTGATGGTCCCGGCAAGCGCTGCGTCAGCCACGCTGCCAAGCTGCGCTTCGGCCGTGAGCGCCGCACCGCTGGCGGGACCTTCCAGGCGAAGCATCACCCGCGCCGGTTCAGAAGGTACGCCAAGCGCGCTGGCCAGCACGCCCCCCGGTGGTTCGGCAAGATCAAGCTTTGCAAACAGCCGATCCGCACCGGGGGCGAGATCAAGTTCAAGCTGTGCTGTGCCCGGCGCATCCAGCCGTGTGAGCGACACTTCCCACGATAAACGCGCATCCACCAGCGCTGCCTTGCCTTGCGCGGAAAGCCGGAAGGCCTGGCCTAAAACGCTTTCCGCAACATCAATTTCGTCAATGGCCAAGCGGTCAAGCCGAACCGCGACAGGCAGGCGCGGCAGGGATGGCAGCAGGTTGCCGTCCTGCGCTTCCTCCTTATCCGCTGGTAGGTGCGTCAACCTAATGCGCCGCGCGGTCACTTCATGCACATGCACTTCACGCCGCAGCAGCGCCTTTAGGTCAAAGGTGATTTTTGGTGCTGTGATATCAAGCCAAATACCGGCCTCATCCGCCAGGCTGATGCGCGCGGCGCCGATTTCTCGCGGCAGCTTTACCGCGAAATCCTGAATGACCAGCCCCGGCATCAAGCGCCCCGCGAGCCCGGCCAGCGTCGCCGCTCCGCTGCCCCATTGCACCCAGGCAAGCACGCCGCCCAAGAGCACGCCAAGGCATAACGGTATCGCCAACAGCAGGATCAACAGGCGGCGCAGATGGCGCATCTCAAAAAGCCTGCCCAAAGCCGATATAGATCGCAAAGGATGGATCATCCTTTTGCCGATTGAGCGGTACACCAACATCAAAACGGATCGGCCCGATCGCGGTCAGATAACGCACCCCAAGCCCGGTGCCGGCGCGGAGCCCGCTGAAATCAGGCTTCGCTTCTTCTCCCACGCTACCCGCATCCAGAAAGGCCGCCATACCCCAGCTTCGCGTCAGCCTTTGGCGCCATTCAATGCTTGTTTCCACCAGGCTCGCGCCGCCCAAGGGCCGATTGGCCGCATCGCGCGGCCCAATGGATTGATAGGTATAGCCACGCACTGAACCGCCACCGCCGGCGTAAAAGCGCTTATCCAAGGTGATTTCATTCCAATCCGCCCCCGGCGCACTGCCAAGGGCGGCACGCAGCGCCAGAACGCTGCCGCCATCACCGGTAATGTCGAAATAGCTGCTGCCTATTGCCAGGATACGCGTGAACTTATTCGAATCCAACACCGAGTAATAGGGTGTGGCGCTGATGTTGAAGCGCTGACCTTGCCGGGGATCAACCGGGTTGATGGTATTATCGTATCGAAACGTTCCCATCACGCCGAACAGCCTGTAATCGTTCATATCCCCATCGCGCCCGATGCGACCTTCTTCGTAATTGGGCCCGCCAGAAATCGCCATGGTATCCGACAGGCGATGTTCCAGCGTGAAGGACGCCAGGACGGCATCACGATCATAGGCAGGGAGCCTTTCGCGCACCGCGCCGATTTGCGAGACGCTTTGCAGATCTCGACCCAGAAATTCCGGTGTGCGGAGCGTGGCAAAGGCGCGATAGGTAGCGTTATCGACCCCTGTTTCGCCGAGGCCCGCAACCTCGCCTTCCAGGCGGAGCCTATCGGCGCTGCCGAAGATATTGCGGTCTTCCCAATAGCCGCTGGCGGTCAGGCCGTAATTGGTCTCATAGCCAAGGCGCCCGCCCACCGCATGGCGGGGGCGTTCCTGTACCTGGAAATGCACGGGCAGCCGCCCAGCCTGATCCAGGGCGGGCGCTTCATTCGCGCGAACAAAACTGAAAACGCCAAGCCCCATCAAGGTGCGGCGGGCGCGTTCCAGCCTTTCCGGCGAATAGGGCTGGCCTTCCAGCCGCCGCGCCATAAGCCGCGTTAGCGGCGCGGGATCGGTGCGCGTGGTGCCGGTAACGGTTGGCCGGGCGAAATCCGCCAGCGGGCCGGGCGCGATGCGCCAAGTGATGTCCATTGTCTGGGTGTCGTGATCCACCACGGCGTCCCGGGCGACGACACTCGCCAAAGGATAGCCCGCGCGGCGGAGAGCGAGCAGCAGCGCTTCCTCAGCGGCCAGGATATCGGCGGGGCGGGCAGGGTCCCCTTCGGCCAGGCGCAAGTCAGCCGCGGCCTGTTCCACCAGCGCATCTTCCTGCACGGGTTCAGACCTTATCAGGATTTGCCCGATTCGATAGCGCGGGCCGGGGGTAAGGATCACAGCCACCGGCAGGGGGTTTGCCGGGTCGGTGGTTTGGGGGCTGGCGTCGGGCCGGGTCACATCCTGCCCCGCAATCTCGATCTGCGCCGCGCCGCCCCAAAAGCCATCGGCGCGTAGCGCTTCCGTAATCCGCGGCAGATCTGCACGTGCCCGGGCCAGCAGCCCATAGCCATCGGTTGGCGCTGTATCTTCGAGTTTTATCAATTGCGAAACCGCCTCGATGCTAGACACAAGCGGCCCATCATCCTTCGGCGTGACCTCCACGCGATAGGCGATGCCGGGCGGTTCTTGCGCTGTCAGGGGATTTGCCATCAAAAGGCACGCGAATAGCAACAGGCAAGGCAACCACCTCTGGTTGGTGGTAGCTCCTTTCGGGGAAGGGTAGGAACGACGAATCATGACCGATGAATTTCAAGCTACCCTAACTTCCTGGCGGCGACACCTGCACGCCCATCCCGGCCTGACGCTGGAAGAAGGGCCGACTGCGGCCTTTGTTGTGCAGAAGCTGCGCGAGATGGGCATTACCGACATCGCCGAAAATATTGGCGGCCATGGCGTGGTGGCAACCATCCGCCGCGGCGGGGGCAACCGCTCGGTCGGGCTGCGCGGTGATATGGATGCGCTGCCCATCGAAGAACAGGCGGATGACCTGCCCTGGCGGTCCACCGTGCCGGGCGTGATGCATGCCTGCGGGCATGATGGGCATACAACCGCGCTGCTGGGCGCGGCGCGGATGCTGCTGGAAGACAAAAGCTGGACCGGCGCGGTGCATCTGGTGTTCCAGCCGGCGGAAGAAGGCGGCGGCGGCGCGCGGGCGATGATTGCCGATGGGCTTTTCACGCGCTTCCCGATGGACCGCATTTTCGGCTGGCATAATTGGCCTGGGCTCGCCGCCGGCACGATTGCTATTCATGACCGCGCGGTCATGGCCGCCGGTGCGCGCATTGAATTGATTTTCGATGGCCATGCCGGCCATGCCGCGCTGCCACATCTGACTCGCGACCCGCTGCTCGCGGCGGGCCATGCGATTGTGGCGGCGCAATCCATCGTGGCGCGCAATGTGGACCCGCTGATGGGCGGCGTGGTCAGCCTGACCGTGATTGAAGGTGGTGAGGCGCAGAACCAGGTGCCGCGCCGCGTTGCCATAAGGGGCACGATTCGCTGGCTGCATGAAGAAGCGGGCGATGCCATCAAGGAAGGCTTGCAACGCATCACAGATGGCGTGGCGGCGACCTGCGGCGTGAAGGGCACGCTGATCATCAGCCCTGGCCTTGGCGTGACGGCGAATTCTCCGGCGGAGCGCGACTTGGCCGCCGCTGCCGCCGCTGCCGTCACCGAAACCCGTCGCGATATGCGCCCGGCCATGACGGGTGAGGATTTCGCCTGGTTCCTCAAGGAAGTGCCGGGCGCTTTCGTTTGGATCGGCAATGGCCCCGCCGAGGAAGGGCGCGATCTGCATAATGCGCGCTATGATTTCAATGACGCGATTTTGCCGGTGGCTTCGAAATTTTTGACAGAAGTCGCTAAGCGGGCGCTGGCGGGCAGCTAAGCCGCCCGCCCTTCGAAATCACCGCGCGAAGCCCGGCTGCTTTTCCACGAAGCGATTGGGCTTCAGGAAGATCGAAAGAAACAGCGCGCCTTCCGGGGCCCGCGCCACATGCGTATTGCCCGCAGGGCGCCAGACGAATTCGCCCGGCCCGCAGCGGCCTTCCTCATCTTCCAGATAGCCTTCCATGACATAGGTCTGTTCAATATCCGTATGTTCATGCAGCGGCACTTCGGCGCCCGGCGCCATGCGGAACAGGATGGTGGACATGCCGCGCGCCTCATCCCGGCAGAGCAGCTTCATTTCAATCCCGGGAAATTCCGTTGCCTGCCAGGTCATTTGATCCGGCTTCAGGTAATGGGAAGCAAGCTTGGGATCACCCATTTGGCTTTGGATGCGCTGTTTGGTTGCTTCATCAATCATGGTCTCTCTCCCTTTTTGTTTGCTTCACGCAAAGCGCGCCTTCAGCCATTCACCACCCTGCCGCGCCGCACGATCCGCCGCCGCCACATGGCCGAGTGCGCGGAGGAAGCCATGGATGGTGCCGGGGAAGGTTTCTTCCGTCACTGCCACGCCAGCGGCGCGCAGCTTATTGGCGAATAGCCTGTTTTCATCGGACAAAACGTCAAGCTCCGCGATATGCACCAGCACTGGCGGCAGGCCGCGCAAATCTGCGCGCATTGGGGAAGCGAAGGCAGTGACGCGATCCGCTTCCTTGGGCGCATAGCAGCGCCAGTAGAAATCCATCTTCTCCCGCGTCAGGAAATGTCCGGTCGCGAAAGCATCATAGCTTGGCGTCGCCATGGCGCTATCCATGACACCGTAATTGATCAGCAGGCCGCGTAGTTTTAGTGCGGGATCAGTCTCCCGCAACAATAGTGCCGTGCCGGCGGCGAGGTTCCCGCCCGC
Source organism: uncultured Rhodospirillales bacterium (assembly GCA_903927465.1). Lineage (GTDB taxonomy): Bacteria > Pseudomonadota > Alphaproteobacteria > Acetobacterales > Acetobacteraceae > Neoroseomonas. Next base: position 47,803 of record CAIYMY010000041.1, read on the forward strand.
CGAATCACCGCCAATCACGATCCGGCTGGTATCCAAGCCCCATTCCGCGCCCCGATTTGCAACCCAGCGCGTGACGGCGGCGCATTCTTCCAGTGCTTGCGGGAAAATAGCCTCAGGGCTCAGCGCATAATCCACGCCAATCACGGCGCAGCCTGATGTGGCCGCATATTCGCGCATCAACCGGTCATGCGTATCCACGCTGCCCCAAACCCAGCCGCCGCCATGCAGATAAACCAGCACCGGATGCCCCGTGCCGGCCGTTGGGCGATGGAAGCGGCAGAGAATCCGCCGCCCGCGCAGTGCCAACCAGCGATCCTCACTTTCCGCCATCACCGCGCCCCCCTTGGCGAGCGGCAGGCTGAGCCCATCATTCAATTCCCGCGAATTATCCAGCGGCAATTCCAGCTTCACCGGGGGCTGCGCTGCCGCGCGCGCCTCCATCATTTCAGTGAAGCGCAGCATCTCAGCGTCCCAATTCTCGCGGGCCATGGCATTTCCTCATTCTAGGCCGGCACAGCTTCCGGCGGATGCGTACTGGAGACTTTGTGGCGCGGAAGGGCAAGCCCTGGAGGCATTTCGCCGCGTTGGCACGCGGTGAAACGCCTCCAGGAGATTATCTGGTCGCATTTTCCGAGCCGCCAAGTAAGCCACTTGGCTTGAAAATGCTTATTTGGTCGCATTTTCCGAGCCGCCAAGTGAAACCACTTGGCTTGAAAATATTTGGTTTGGTCGCATTTTCCGAGCCGCCAAGTGAAGCCACTTGGCTTGAAAATGCTCCGGCTCAGCCTGGGTGCGATTCCGCGATGAGCAGGCGCAGCCTTTGCGCCGCGGCCAGGCCCTTATGCGCCTGCCGCCAGCAGGCTTCCGCGACACGCTGATGGATGGCCACCGCATCATCGGCCGAGGTGATGCTGACCACTCCCTGACTCCAGGCGGGATGCGCATCGGATGGGAAGGGATTGCCAATGACATGCGCGCGGTCCCTGCCGCGATAGATCAGCGCATGATGGTGGGGTTCGGGTTCCTGCAATAACCCGATCTGCACGCCAAGCGGGCCTTGTTCAATCTGGCTGGTGAGGTTCTCAACCTCTGTCACCGCGGCAGCGCGGGCTTCGGCGCGGCTGCGTTCGGAAAGCGGCAGACCGGCGCCAATGCCTTCAGCCAGCATGCGCCTTACAGCCTTTTCCGAGAGCATGGCGGTGATGTTCATGCGGCGCTGATCCAGGACCAGTCGGCGCTGGCTGATGGAAATCAAGGCCTGTTCCGTCGCACTCCGCGCCGCGGCCGGGTCCTGTGCCAGGCTTGAGGCTTCCAGCCAAAACCCGCGAAGGCGCCAGTCAAAGCCCTCGGACGTCAGTGCAAAACACAGCGCCCCGCCAAGCTGCAAAAAGCTATCGGCCTCTTCCTCAATCTGGCGTTGGCGTTCCAGGCAGGCGGTGCTGCGGGAGAAATAATCCACCCCGATACCAAGAAGGGCGAGCGGCGAGACCTGCAGCATTTCCGCCAGCCGCCGGACGGTATCAAGCTTGATGACCTCGCCCTTTTCATAGCGGTAGAGCGCAGCGCGCGAAATGCCGAGCCGGGCGGCGATTTCATCCGCCTTCAAGCCTGATTCCAGGCGATAGGCGCGAAGCTGCTCACCAATATCTTCGAACCGCATGAAGTTTCTGCTCCGAATGGTTGAACCTGGCTGACGCTCAAAAAGGTAGGGTTGAACGTCTAGATCACCGCTTTGACGATTGAGCCTAAGCGCGCGGGCCGGACAGTATCATAAAAGAGCATTTTTCAAAAAATAAATCAAAGAAGGCTATTTTGTTAAAGGAACAAAAAAGGGGAAAGCCCCACAGGTGCTGGAGCTTTCCATGCAGTCAAAGCCGCTTCAGGCGTCGGGCGCCACCGGATGCGCGGCCAGGGTCTCCAGTGCCTTGACCAGCCCGGAATGGTCCAGATCGGCCCCGCCCGCCGCGGCCACGGCCGCGAAAAGCTGCTGGGTGGAGGCCGTATTGGGCAAAGCCACGCCCAATTCACGGCCCGCTTGCAGCGCCAGGTTCAAATCCTTCTGGTGCAGGCGGATGCGGAAGCCGGGTGCGAAGGTGCGCTTGATCATCCGCTCACCATGCAGTTCCAGAATGCGAGAGGTGGCGAGCCCACCGGTGATCGCTTGCCGCACCTTGGCCGGATCAGCCCCGGCCTTGGACGCGAAAGTCAGCGCCTCCGCCACCGCTTCAATGGTCAGCGCCACAATGATTTGATTGGCGATCTTGCAGGTCTGCCCCGCGCCCGTGTCTCCCACCAGGGTGATGTTCTTGCCCATGGCTTCAAAAAGCGGCTTGGCGCGTTCAAACGTCGCCTCCGAACCGCCAACCATGATGGTGAGGCTGGCCTGCTTGGCGCCAACTTCACCGCCCGAGACAGGCGCATCAAGGTAATCACAGCCCTTGGCCGCGATTTTGGCCGCGAAATCCTTGGTGGCCGTCGGGCTGATGGACGACATGTCAATCACCAGCGTGCCGGGCTTGAGCCCCTCGGCCACGCCGCCCGCGCCGAACAGCACGGCTTCCACATCAGGCGTATCGGGCACCATGATGATCACGGCATCCGCCCCAGCGGCGGCGGTTTTGGCATCGGGTGCCACGGCAAAGCCAGCGCGGTCCTCAGCCGTCAGGCTTTTGCGTTCCACCACGATAATGGCGTGGCCGGCAGTTTTCAGGTGGCCGGCCATGGGGCGGCCCATGATGCCAAGGCCGATAAAGGCGATTTTCATGTGATGTCAGTCCTTATAGGGGGCGAACCAGGAAAGCCCGGCGAGGGTTTCGCCGGCGGGGCGGTATTCGCAGCCAATCCAGCCACGGAAACCAAGCGCGTCAATGGTCTTGAAGACGAAGGG
>CAIYMY010000042.1 GCA_903927465.1 uncultured Rhodospirillales bacterium
CTGGGGCCATGTTCTGCCCCGCCGCCCACAGCTGAGAGCGCGCCCATGCCAAGCGCGGTCAGGCGCTTGCCTTCCAGCACTTCAACCTTCAGGCCAAACTCTCGCAGTGCGCGCAGCCTTTCGGCGAAGCTCTCGGGGTTCAGGCGATTGCCTGGTTCCGCCACCAGATCGCGTGCGTAAAGCACCCCGCGCAGCGCTGCTTCGGCGTGCTTCCAGGCGGCTTCCATTTTGGCTGGTGCGGCCACTGCCAACGTTACCTGCGCGGGTGGTGTGTCCTTATCCTTGCTCGCATCACGCAGCACATTGAAGCGCCAGGCATTCAGCAGCGCGCCTGCCGCGAAACCCGCCGCCTGTCCTGGCAAGGCGCCATCCGCCAGCAATACCGCATGCGCGCGGCCCGCCGCCGCCGCCATGCCGGCACCACCACCCGCTTCCCAATCGCTGATCGCCTCGCCGCCACCAATCCCAGCCAGAATGGTAAAGCCATGGGCGCCTGGAACGGACAAAACCTCTCCGGCCTTGGCCGTGAAGCGCGCTGCCTTCGCCGCCGCCGCAAGCACCGGATCATGCGGCGCCGCGCCTTCACTCAGCGGCAGGATCAGCGCGCTATCAGCACCGCGCGCCTTGTGGCGGCGCAGCGCGTCAGAGCTTCGTTGCAGAGTAAGTTTTATCATCAGTACAAAAGCGACGCGGCTTCAGCCTTCGTAATGATCCGCCACCATGCGATCCAGCATGCGCACGCCATAAGCGGTCGCACCCTTCGGCACGGTTGGCGCATCCTTGGAAGACCAGGCCGTACCCGCGATATCCAAATGCGCCCAGGGCTTGCCATTGACAAAGCGCTGGATGAATTGCGCCGCGGTGATGGACCCGCCCGGCCGGCCGCCGACATTCTTCATATCGGCAATGTCGGACTTGATTTGCTTGTCATAGGAATCACCCAATGGCATGCGCCAGGCTTTCTCACCCACTGCACTGCCGGCTTCCTTCACATGGGTCGCGAGTGTGTCGTCATTGCTGAACAGCCCAGCCCGTTCGTGGCCAAGCGCGATGATGATGGCACCCGTGAGTGTTGCCAGATCCACCATGAAGCGCGGATCGTATTTTTCCTGGCAATACCACATCACATCGGCCAGCACCAAACGTCCTTCCGCATCAGTATTGATTATCTCCACGGTCTGGCCGGAATAGGATTTTACCACATCGCCCGGGCGCTGCGCGGTGGCGGATGGCATGTTTTCCACCAGGCCCACCATGCCAATCACATCCGCCTTGGCCTTGCGCCCCGCGAGTGCGGCCATCAGCCCAATCACTGTGCCGGCACCGGCCATGTCCCATTTCATGTCTTCCATCCCGCCCGCGGGCTTGATGGAAATGCCGCCCGTATCAAACGTGACACCCTTGCCGATGAAAGCAAGCGGCTTTTGCTTCTTGCCCTTGGGCGCGCCCATCCATTTCATCGTCACCATGCGCGGTTCCTGCGCGCTGCCCTGCGCCACACCAAGCAGAGCGCCAAAGCCAAGGCGCTTCATCTCGCGCGGGCCGATGATGTCCACTTCCACGCCAAGCTTTTCCAAAGCCTTGCAACGTTCAGCCATTTCAGTCGGCGTCAGCACATTGGGCGGTTCGGAAACCAGATCGCGCGTCAGGAAAACACCATCCGCGATGGCCTGCATCGGCGCGAAGGCGGCCTTCGCCTTGGTGGGTTCCGCGGCTGCGACAGCGATGCGTTCCAGCTTCGGCTTGTCTTCTTCCTTTTCCGTGGTGCGGTAGCGATCAAAGCGATAACTGCGCAGCCGCGCACCCATGGCAACACTGGCAGCAAGCGTCGGCGTCAGCCCATCCGCCGCCATCACCGTTTCGCGTTCCTGCTGCACGGCAACCAGCGCGGCACCGCCAGCATTCTCGGCACCCTGCGCATCCAGCGCATCTGCCTTGCCAAGACCGATGGCGACAATTTTCGCCAGGCCCGCGCCAGGCGCCCACAGCGTACATGATTGGCCCTTGGTGCCCTTGAACTTCGCCGCTTCCAAGCCGCGCGAAATGGCGCCGCCGGTGGCTTCCTCGGCCGCCTTGGCCAGGCCCGCAAGCGCAGCCCCTTCCGCAAGCAGCAAAACCAAGGCGCCGCTGCGCGGCAAAGCGGGCTTCACGAAGGTGATATCGGGCATGGTGGCTCCTGAGGGCGAGACAATGTCGGGGCACCTTAACAGAGGCATCGTCACCAAAACAGGGCTTGCGGTGCGACGCCCATGCGGCCAAAGCAGGGTGCATGGATAATGATGCGCTGCTGGCCCTGGCCAGTGATCTCGTGGCCAAGGCGGCTTCGGCCATTATGGCGATCAAGGCCGCGGGCTTCGCGGTGGAACGGAAATCCGACCATTCCCCGGTGACGGAGGCTGATCGCATTGCCGAAGCCCTGATTGTGGAGGGGCTGCGCGCCGCGACCCCAGATATTCCCGTAATCGCCGAAGAAGAGGTCGCCGCCGGCACCGCGCCCGCCCATGCCGAGCGTTTCTGGCTGGTGGATCCGCTGGATGGCACGCGGGAATTCGCCGCCGGGCGCGATAATTTCGCGGTGAATATCGGCCTGGTGGTGGCAGGCCGCGCCATGCTGGGTGCCGTGGCGCTGCCGGCGACCGGCGAGATCTTCTGGGGCCGGATTGGGGGCGGCGCCTTCAAGCGCGACGCCGCCGGCACACGCCCGATCCGCGCCCGCACGCCCCCTGCCGCGGGCGTCGTTGTAATGGGCAGCCACCATTATGCCGATGACCCGCGCATGGGCCGCTTCCTGGAAGGCCGGCATGTGGCGCGCGTTGTGAATATCGGCTCGGCCGAGAAATTCTGCCGCGTCGCGGAAGGCGCCGCCGATCTCTATCCGCGCTTTGGCCGCACCATGGAATGGGATACCGCCGCCCCCCAGGCCGTGGTGGAAGCCGCCGGCGGGCGCGTGCTGCTGCTGGAAGGCCGCTCGCCCTTGCTCTACGCCAAGCCTGGCTTTGAAAACCCAGGCTTTGTCTGCGAAGGCCTGCCGGGATGACACGCCGGCTTGGGCCGCAGGATGTCGCTGAAGCGGCGCGTCTGCTGCGCGCGGGCGAACTCGTCGCCTTCCCGACTGAGACGGTCTATGGGCTGGGCGCTGATGCGCGCAATGGCCGCGCCGTGGCGGCGGTGTTTGAAGCCAAGGGCCGCCCACATTTCAACCCGCTGATCTGCCATTTCCCTGATGCCGAGGCCGCATTTGCCGAGGTGATCGCCGATGACCGCGCCCGCGCTTTGGCCGCCGCCTTCTGGCCCGGGCCGCTGACGCTGGTGCTGCCGCGCCGCACAGAATGCCGGATTGATCTGCTGGCGGGGGCGGGGCTCGATACGCTCGCGGTGCGCGTGCCGGCGCATCCGCTGGCGCTTGAATTGCTGCGCGCGGCGGCTATCCCGGTGGCGGGGCCATCGGCCAATCGCTCAGGCGCGGTCAGCCCGACCACGCCAGAACATGTGCTGGAAGGCTTATCAGGCCGCATCGCTGCCGTTTTGGATGGCGAGGCTTGCGCGGTTGGTGTGGAAAGCACGGTGCTTGATGTGGCCATGGGGGGTGCCGCGCTACTTCGCCCCGGCGGCGTGCCGGTGGAAGCGATTGAGGCGGTGATCGGCCCGGTTTCCCGCCCTTTGCCCATCAGCGCCGCCGAGAAAACCCGCACACTCCGCAGCCCTGGGATGATGCTGTCCCATTACGCGCCCAATTTGCCGGTGCGGCTTGGCGTGGCTTCTGTGGCAGCGAATGAGGCGCTTTTGGCCTTTGGTCCCGCCTTACCCGGGGCTGGGCTGGTTTGGCAGCTTTCCGAAACTGGCGACCTTCGCGAAGCCGCCGCGCGGCTTTTCGCAGGGCTGCGCTTTCTGGATGCCGAGGGAGGCCAGCGCGGCCTTGCCCGCATCGCCGCCATGCCGATCCCGGAAATTGGCCTGGGCGCCGCCATCAATGACCGTCTGGCGCGGGCGGCGGCACCCCGCTCTTGAGCCTTTATGCAACATTTCGCGCGTAAACCACTTATCCACCACAAAAAACATTTGACTGTGATTTTGGAACTTAACTAGAACATCGGCTCAGTTGCCGGTTTGTTCGCCCCGATTCGCGGGCGTTCTCGGCCAGGAGGGTTAGATGCTAACGCGCAAGCAGCACGAATTGCTGATGTTCATTGACAAGCACCTGCGTGAGACCGGTTTTTCCCCTTCCTTTGAGGAAATGAAGGAAGCGCTCAATCTGCGGTCCAAATCGGGCATTCATCGCCTGATCACCGCCTTGGAAGATCGTGGTTTCTTGCGCCGCCGCGCGCATCGCGCCCGCGCGCTTGAGGTGGTGCGCCTGCCCGAAGCCATGACGCCCAAGGTGAAGGAAGCGGCACCAAAGCCTGAAGCGCCGAACTTCGCCCCCAATGTCATTCGCGGTAATTTCGCCAATAACCTACCCGCCAGCGCCGCGCGCGTGGCCGCCGAAGCCGCTGCCGTTCATCTGCCGCTTTATGGGCGGATCGCCGCCGGCCTGCCGATTGAAGCACTGCGCGACAATGGCGCGAGTGTCGAAGTGCCTTTGGCTTTGCTCGGCAATGGCGAACATTACGCGTTGGAAGTCGCTGGTGATTCCATGGAAGAAGCCGGGATTATGGATGGCGATACCGTCATCATCTGCCGCACCGACACGGCCGAAAACGGCACCATCGTTGTCGCCTTGGTGGATGAGAATGAGGTCACGCTGAAGCGGCTGCGCCGGCGTGGCAATTCCATAGCACTCGAGCCCGCCAATGCGCGGCATGAAACCCGCATCTTCGGCCCGGATCGCGTGCGCGTGCAGGGCAAGCTGGTGGGCTTGCTGCGGCGGTATTGAAATTGGGGCGCCGGGGTTTGAGCGGTTCCCGTTCACCTGCGTTCACGGGAACCGCTCAAAATCTTTGTTTAGTCACGTTTTCCGAGTCGCCAAGTGTTTCCACTTGGCTCGAAAACGCTCCCGCCGGCGCCGCCAAGCTTTTAGTCTACCTTCACCACCAGCTTGCCGAAATTCTCACCCTTGAGCAGGCCGATGAAAGCCTTGGGCGCATTGGCCAGGCCCTGCACCACATCTTCGCGCCAATGCAGCTTGCCTGCCTTCATCCAGCCCAGCATTTCGGCGCGGAATTGCGGGTAGCGCGGCCAGCCCGTGTCGCTCACGATAAAGCCCTGGATGCGGAGGCGCTTCCGCACAATTGGGCCAAGATTGGGGCCGGGCGGCGCCCCGGCGGCATCCGCGCCGGGCGCTTCGTTATACTGCGCGACCATCCCGCACATCACCATGCGCCCGAAATCCTTGAAGCGCGGGAAGACAGCGGCCTGCACCGCGCCGCCCACATTCTCCCAATAGACATCAATGCCTTCCGGCACGGTTGCATCCAACTGCGC
>CAIYMY010000043.1 GCA_903927465.1 uncultured Rhodospirillales bacterium
CCCCGCCGAAGGCTACGACGACCAGGCCGTCGCCACCGCCGTCGACTCAGTCAACAAACGCCTCACCGTCACCGAACGCATCAAGCGCCACGCCGTCGTCGCCCCCTTCACCATCGACAACGGCATGCTCACCGCCACCCAAAAAGTAAAACGCCACGTCGTCCGCAAAACCCACGCCGAAATCCTCGAAAAACTCGGCGCCTGACCTGTCACCCGTAGGGTGCAGTGCCCCTACCGGCACTGCACCACCCACCACCCCCCAACCCTCAAGCCGCCCGCCAAACCACCGGAAACACCTCACTATCCATCGCCGCACCATGTGCCGGCGCATTCGCCGGCGCGGGTGGGCTTTCAATCCCCTTGCGCCGCGTAAACACCGCATCATCGCCGGTCCAGCGCGCCGAGACCGCGCGGCGCCTCAGCTTCCCGCTGCGATTGCCCGGCGCGCCATGCAAAGTCAGCCCATGGAAGGCCACGCAATCGCCGGGCTCCAGATTCCAACCGAGCAGCGTGTAATCACCCCGATTACCCTCAACATCCGGCACCGGCAGAAAGCGCGGATCGTCAGAAGGATGGTCGGCGCTATCGGCAAAGCGCTTTGGCTTGAACCATTCGCCTGTCCGATGCGACCCCGCGACATATTCCACGCCATTCTCCCGCGCCACGGTATCAAGCGGTATCCAAAGGGAACAAACCTGCCAGCCCTCAACTGTCCAATAGGGTTGGTCATTATGCCAGGGGGTCGGTTCTTCCGTGCCTGGTTCCTTCACCAGCACATGTTCATGGAACAGATTGACCTTGCCGCTTTGCATCAGCGCGCCGGCAATGGCGGCGGCAGGGGAATGGCGCAAAAACGCCTCATATTCCGCAATGCGCTGCCAGGAACAGTAATCGCCGAAGAACATGCCGGGCTTGCCTTCCGGCGTATAGCGTTTGCCGAAGGGGCCGGGCTCGCGCAGGTTGCGTTCCACCCCACCAGCGAGCAGCTCAATCCAATGCGGCGCGAAGGCGCCACGGATCACCACCGCGCCATCACGATCATAATCAGCAATGGTTTGGGGATCGAGGATTTGGGGCATCGCGTTTCTCCTGCACAAGGCAAGAATGTTAGGGGATCGAACCCGCAGCCGTAAAGCCGCGCACGAAGGCTTCCTGCCCTGGGGTTTCAATCGCCCCCTGAAAATAGGCAGCGCGGAGCCAGGCCACCGGGTCGCCTTCCACAGCGCCTGCCATGATGGCGAGGCAGGCCATAACGGTGCCGGTGCGCCCAATGCCTGCCTTGCAGCCAATGTGATAGGCATCAGCGGGGGCGGCGCGCATGGCTTCCAACATCTGCGCCAATATCGCACGCAACGTCGCTTCATCCGGCAGGCCGAAATCCGGCACAGCAAGCTGCCATTCGGCTTCCGCCGCGCGCGCAGCGCCCGCTTCCAGGCAAAGCCCGCGCGCGCCTTCCGGCATGGCATCAAACGGCCCGCCCGAGATGCTGATCAGCCTGCCATCCAAGGGCAATTCAAGCCGGCCGCGCAGCATCAGGGCGCGGCATTTCCAGTGCCATTATCGGCAACCAGCACGGGTTCCAACAGGCTTTCCGCTTCCTGCTTCAACCGCAAATAGGACCGTACCGAAAAGGGCAACATGCCAAGGTAAACAATGCCCGCCATGGCAAGCGCGCCCCAGGGCTCAGCGAACAAAAGCGCCATGTAGAAGCCCACACCCAGCAGCAAAGGCAGCACCGCCGCGCGCGGCACCTTGAAATTCTTGAAGGACCAGGTTGGCAGCGTGCTCACCATCAGTCCGCCCACCAGGATAAGCACCCCTGCCACCAGCACGGGGTTGTGCATGATACTGGCCAGCAGCGGCATTTCGATTTGGGTGAAGAAAAGCCCCGCGAAAAGCGGAAATAGCGCGCAGCCCGCCCCCGCCGGCGCGGGCACGCCGGTGAAGAAATTATAGGTAAAGGCAGGCTTTGGCGCCGGCCCCACATCAAGCGTCGCATTGAAGCGGGCCAGCCGCAGCGCGGAACACACGGCGAAAAGCAGCGCGGGGGCAAACGCAATGCCGCGATAATCCTGCAAGGCCCAAAGATACAGTACAAGCGCGGGCGCCACACCGAAGGACAGGAAATCGGCAAGGCTATCGAATTCGGCCCCGAAACGAGATGTCGCCTTCAACATGCGCGCAAGCCGCCCATCCAGCCCATCAATCACGCCCGCCACCACAATCAGCACGGCGGCTTCGGCAAAGCGCGCTTCAAAGGCAGCCCGGATAGCAACAAGCCCGCAGCACAGCCCCAGCATGGTCATGATATTCGGAATCAGGCGATTGAAGGATTGCCCTTCAAAACGAGGCCTGGTGCGCGGGCGAAAGCGCCGGCGCAGCCGCCGCATGCGCCCTGGTTGGCCCATTTCCTTCGGCGTATTCATCACGCCTGCAACTCCGCCAGCACGGTCTCGCCTCCGATCATGGTCTGGCCGACCGCAACCATGGGCTCAACACCCGGCGGCAGATAGATATCCGTACGGCTACCGAAACGAATAATGCCAAACCGATCACCCGCCTGCACCGCATCACCCACCTTGGCATCACAAAGAATGCGCCGCGCGATCAGCCCGGCAATCTGCACCACCGCAATGTCGCGCCCATCGGGCAGGCGAAGGGCGAGCGCATTGCGTTCATTCTCATCACTCGCCTTATCCAGATTGGCGCTCAGGAATTTGCCGTGATGATAGGCAATGCGCGTCACCGTGCCATCGCACGGCATGCGGTTCACATGCACATCAAGCACCGACAGAAAAATCGCGATGCGCCAGCGGGTTTCCTCGCCCATGCCCAATTCCACCGGCGGCTTGGCCGGCATGACAGACACCACATGCCCATCCGCCGGCGCCAGCACCAGGCCAGGGCGCGCGGGCGGGATGCGTTCCGGGTCGCGGAAGAAGTAAAGGCAGAACAGCGTGAACGCCACGCCGAGCCAAAACAGGAAAGCGCCAAGCAGCGCGCCGCCCAGCAGCGCCACCGCGGCGCCGCCGATGAGAAAGGGCCTCGCCGCCGGATGAGGCCGGGCGAGAACCATGCGAAGACTTTGTCCGAGTGCCATGCGGGCTCGCTTACAGTGTTTTTACTAAAATTGCACAAGAATGCATCTTATGGACATGATCACCCTTGGCCGCCTGGCCATAGACCCCGAAGGCCGCCTGGCGCCAAAGCTGGCAGACCGCCCCCTGGAATTCACCTTTGACTGGCGTGGCCGGCGCTGCGGGGTGGAACTCAGCAGTGAAGGGCTGGTGGTGGAAATCGATGCCGCGCGCATCCCCTCCACCGCTGAGGGCCGAGACCAGCGGCAGGCCAGCTTCACCACCCTGGCCGCGCTGACGCCGGGCATTCCTGATGGTTGGCGCCTTGGCCTGACGCCGGATCACCGGATTCGCTTTGAAGCGGATTTGGCGCTGGTGCCGCCCACCAACTCACCCGAATTGATCGCGGCGCTGGTCCGCTTTGTGCTGGCGCTTGACCCCTATCTGGACCGGCTGGAAGCCGCCGGCGCCGGCTGGGCGGTGGGCAGCGCAAAGACCTGACCCGGGAAAATCCGGTTCGGATCAGCGATCTGATCCTTATTGGCCTGATAAATCACCGTATAGCGCGTGCCCCGACCATAAGTGGCGCGGGCGATGCGCCATAGGTTATTGCCAGGCTGCACCACAATGCGCTGGTCGGCAAAGGCTTCGGCGGGCAATTCCTCGCGCTGGAAGGGCACTTCGGCGCGGGCCAGCACGCGCCCATCGGCCGGCGAGATCTGGTCCACCCGCAGCCGATGCCGGCCAATGCTGGGCTGGGTTTCGGGCATGAGCGCCCAGCGGCCCTGCGCATCCGCAGCTGCATCACCGATATATTTGTCATCCACATAAAGCCTGAGCCTGGTGCCCGGCGGCGCGCCGCCGGCGAAGCGCATGGACCCAGCCTGGTCATATTCAACGGAATCAATGCCAAGGCGCGGCGCCCCGCGCGCTGCCGGCGTGGGTTCTGGCACCTGCAATAGCCGCGGGCCTGCGGATTCGGGGCGGGATGGGATCAGCACGGCCAAAGGCCCGGTGGGTGCGGGGGCGGGGGCGGGTGCGGTGCCGCTTGGTTCGGTTGCCGGGGCCGCAGGGGCGGTCTGCGCCGGGGCTGCGGGGCGTTGCGCTTCGGCCATTTGCGCCGCGGTATCGGGCACCACCAGCACCACCGTATCGGCCCCGGCCATTTCCTGATCCCCGAGTCGCGCGCGCAGGCTGAGCTCCATGGTGCCGGGCGGGAGCGACTCGGCCGGTAAAATCACAAATTCACCGCGCCGATCAGCCCGCGCGCGGCCCAATTCACGACCATTATCGGCGAAAAGAATCACCTCGGCGCCTGGGGCGGCGCGGCCTGCCACCACTGCGCTGCCTCGCGCACCGACGCGCACTACGTCAAAGCGCGGGGGGACCATGGCAGCTTGGGCGGTGGCGGTATTGGTATCAGCGCGGGCGGCCTCAGTGTTCGGGGCGGCCAGATCGGGCGGCGCCGGGGCGGCGGGAATCGCCGGGCGCGCTGCCTGGTCCGCATTGCCTGTGCCGGCGGTGCCGCCAGCGGGCGCTTCCGAAGATGGAGCATTCGCACTGCCGGGGGCGCCAGGCAGTGTGGGAGAGAAAACGCCGCGCCAGCCAAGAAAGACCAGGATCGCCAGTAGAAGCAGCAAGGCCGGGATGATCAGCTTTCTGGCGGATGTTCCGCCCGCTTGTTGGTCGTTCATGCTGTTGTCCCCCTGCCGCCGTGCTGGCGGCATCAAGCCCTTGCCTAGGCGTTGAATATTGTCCAAGTCTTCTAAGTCTCATGTCATTGGCCTGCAACAAGGGCCTTAGCGCCGGTCGGGAAGAATGAGCATAAACAACAGTCGAATCCGCATCTGGGACCGACCCGTCAGGCTGTTCCATTGGGGGCTGATCCTGCTGGTTGCGCTTTCCTTTGCCAGCGGCAAAAGCGGCGCCTGGACGCTGCATTATCTCTCCGGCTACGCCATCCTGACGCTGGTGCTGTTCCGCATCCTTTGGGGAATTTTGGGATCGGAGAATGCGCGCTTCGTGCATTTCCTGAAGTCACCGCTGGCCGCAGCGCGGCAATTGGGGCGCCTTACGAAGCGTGATAGCGACACAGAAACCAGCCACAACCCGGCCGGCGGCTGGATGGTGGTGGTACTTTTGGCGCTGCTGCTGACCCAGGCTTTCAGCGGGCTTTTCGCCAATCACGATCCCGGTTTCAGCTATTCTCAGCATGGGCCTTTGGCGCTGAAGGTAACCGAGGCAACCTCAGAATCGCTTTCCGCGCTGCATCTTGCCGTGCAGCGCTATCTTTTGCTGGCCATTGCGCTGCATGTGCTGGCCATCATGCTCTACAAGCTGGTCAAAGGGCATGAATTGGTCATGCCCATGCTGACTGGTGAAAAGCTGCTGCCCGAAGGCGCCAAGGCGCCGCGCCTGGCTTCAGGGCGGCTTGCGCTTGGATTGCTGGTTTTGGCGGGGGCAGCGGTATTTCTGTTCATCCGCTTTTTTTGAAGCGCTCTGCCCCCAACCAAGCCTTATCAGGCCAGCCCGCTTACCGGGCAGGGCCGCGATAGGGGCGATGGCAGGCGCCGCAAGTAGCCCCGGTTTGCTGAAAAGCGGCACCAAAGGCAGCTTGGTCGCCTGAATTTGCCGCCGCTTGCAAGGCGCGAAGCTGGGTCACCATGTTTGTATTGGCGGCTTCGAATCCGGCCCGATCAGTCCAAATCGCCGGCAGGGCGCGCGTATCGCCCGAACCGCTGCCCGCCGGGAAGCGTGCGGGAAAGCCTTCAAAAAAGCCGATCATTTCGGCAATGCCGGCGCCTGTCGTGCGCGGGTCGCCACGTTGATCAATCACGGCCTTGATGCCTTCCATCTGGCGAGCAATGCCCTTCAAGCCATCACGGCGGGCAGCAATAACATCGCCCTGAGCCCAGGCAGGCACTGTGAGCGCAAGCACCGTCACCAGCGCAGCGGCACATTTCCAAAGTTTCATCTTACTCTCCCGATATTTTGTGAGGGGACGTGACTCCCTCACAAGAAAGACCTTATCACAAAGCATGGCAACGACCGCCCAACCGCCAAGCCTGCTGCCTCCCGCTTGCGGGGTTTAGTCCCGCCCGCTATAGCCGCTCCTCGTCACGGTCGGCCTCGGAGTGTAGCTCAGCCTGGTAGAGCACTGTGTTCGGGACGCAGGGGCCGGAGGTTCGAATCCTCTCACTCCGACCAAACATATCAGCGCGCAGCCCAGATAATCAGGGCCTTGGCGGGCCAGACCCAGACAATGCCGGCCAGCGCGAAATAGACGAATTCAACCGTCCAATGCGTGCTAAGCACATAATCGGCAAGCATGATCACTGCCGCCACATAGAACAGAAAGCCGAGGACACCGACGATACCGGCGAGCATGGGTTTTGACATAGCCCGTAATTAGGGGCGGGAGATAAATTTTGCCACTAGTGTCAACTTGACTGGACATTTAAAGTGTCAGGTAGTTATGATGCCTTAGGAAGGGCTCGGCCAAGCTTCTCCCGCCAAGGCGGCAGGGGGTTGGTCGGAACAGCCGAAACAAAGACAGCGAAAAAACGTGACAGACACAAACGACCAAGTTGATTTAAAGGCGCATATTCGCGGCATCCCGGATTTTCCGAAGCCGGGCATTCTTTTCTATGATATTTCCACTCTGCTTCGGCACGGCCCGGCCTTGCGCGCTGCCATGGCCCGCATGGCAGCGGCGATCAGCCCCTATCAGCCTGACCTTTTGGCCGGCATTGAAAGCCGAGGCTTTCTGGTGGCCGCGCCCCTGGCCCTGGAATTGGGGATTGGCTTCATCATGCTCCGCAAGCAAGGCAAGCTGCCAGGTGAGCGCATTGGCCTTGATTACGCGCTGGAATACGGCACGGACCGGATTGAAATGCAGGCCGATGCGATCAACCCCGGCCAGCGAGTCGTGATCCTGGATGACCTGTTGGCGACCGGCGGCACTATGGCGGCGGGGATTGGCCTGCTGCGCCAAGCGGGTGCGGTGGTACCGGCCGCGGCGGCGCTGATTGAACTTTCATTTCTTGACGGGAGGAGGAAGCTCGATGTCCCATTCGAAGCGCTCGTCTCCTACAGCGAATAAGCTCACGGCCAATGTGCCGACGCCCTTGCAGGGCGTGCTCAGCGCTGCCGTGCTCGCGGCGCCGACGGGGATCGTTGTTTGCGACCCGAACCTGCCTGATTGCCCCGTCATCTACGCTAATCCTGCGTTTTATCGCATCACGGGCTATAGTGAAGAAGAAGTGATCGGGCGCAATTGCCGCTTCCTGCAAGGCCCGGAGACCAATCCGCGCCACATCAAGGCGCTGCGTGAGGCGATTGGGAATGGCGAAGCGATTAACGTTGAAATCGTCAATCACCGCAAGGATGGATCGCGTTTTGTAAATGAACTGCATCTGTCGCCGATTTTTGGTGATGATGGCGAAGTCCGCTATATTTTCGGCATCCAACATGATGTCACCGCACGTGAGCAATTCGCCCGCGATGCGGAACGCGCCCGCCGCGCGGCGGAACGCGCCAATGCGGAGAAAAGTGATTTCCTGGCCTTCATGAGCCATGAAATCCGCACGCCCATGAATGGCGTGATGGGCACAATCTCGCTGCTGCTGGACACAACGCTGGATGCCGAACAGCACGCCTATGCGGAAACCGCGCGGCGTTGCGGTGAATTGTTGCTCGCGACCGTGAATGAAATGCTTGATCTGTCGCGCATTGAAGCGGGGCATTTGGCGATTGAGGAAGAAGCCTTCGATCTGGCTGCACCCGTTGCCGAAGTGCTTGATCTGCTTGCCCCGGCCGTCGCGGAAAAGGGCATCAGGCTATCGGCCAGCATTGATCCGCTTTTGCCCGCGCGCGTGATTGGTGATGCGCGCCGGTTGCGGCAGGTATTGCTGAACCTTGTCGATAATGCGGTGAAATTCACCGCCGTTGGTGGCGTTGGCATTCGCGTGGAGCGTGCTGAGGCGCAGGGCCAGGTGCGCTTTGTGGTGGCCGATACGGGCATTGGCATGCCACCCGAAGTACAGGCCCGGCTGTTTGGGCGCTTCGCGCAGGGCGGGCCAGAAACGGCGCGGCGTTATGGTGGCTCTGGCCTTGGCCTCATGATCTGCAAGCGCCTGGTCGGGCTGATGGGCGGGCGGATTGTGCTGACATCTGCACCCGGTAAGGGTTCCACCTTCTCCTTTGAAATTCCGCTGCGCCCCATTGCCGAATCCGGGCGGCCGCCAAGTACGCTTTTGCCGAAACCGGCCATCACCAAGCATCCGCCGGGTGCGCGCGGGCGCATCCTGATTGCCGAGGATGGCGAAGCCAATCAGCTTGTTGCCGCCGCCATTCTGCGCAAGGCCGGCTATGCGGTGGATTTAGCGCGTGATGGTGAAGAAGCGCTCGGCGCCGCGCGTACCGCCGCTTATGATCTGGTGCTGATGGATGTGCGCATGCCGCGCATGGATGGGCTGGCCGCGACTGCTGCAATCCGTGACTTGGAAGGCCCAGCGGGGCGCGTGCCGATTATTGCCATGACCGCTGCCGTTATGCCCAATGAGGTAGCGCGCTGCCTTGAAGCGGGCATGGATGGGCATGTGGCGAAGCCCATGGATCTGACCGCGCTATTGGCGGCAGTTTCAGACATACTGGAAAATCGGCCGCGCCGGCCAAGGGTAGCCGTGCATGAGCCCGATCCCGCCGGCCCGACGCTGATTGACCATACCACCTTGCAGGAATTGCGCGCCGCTGTCGGGCCGGGGCGGCTGCCGCGCCTGATTGGGGTTTTTGCCGATGAAACCCGCGCGCGTGTCGCGCGGCTGATCGCCACGGATGACGTGGCGGTGATCGAAGAAGAAGCTCATGCGCTGATATCGGCCGCAGGCACTTTTGGTGCAGCAGCTTTGCGTTCCATTGCCTCATCTCTCGAGGCCGCGTGTGGCGCGCGGGACACAACAAAAATTGCTGAACTGCGGAAGGGCTTGCCCAATCTGGTGGAAAAAAGCCTCGCTGCCTTCCCTATGGTGTCAGGTGGTGCGGTCAGTGTTGGTGGGGATGATTGAAGGCCCGCCTTGTGATGGCGGCATCAGGGGCAGGTAAGGCTCCTTCAGTCTTACCCCTCAGGGCAAAGTCTGCGGCAGCCCTGCGATGCGTGGCACTCAGGATGATGATCAGGAAGAAGAAAATCATCACCACGTCCCAGACAAAGGGTATCCACCCACCGCCCCCGATGGCGACGGTCCGAAGCGTTGAAGTTAGAACGTAAAACGATGCCGCGCGGCATGGCGTGCCTGGCATGCTAACCATGTGGAATTACATCTCACCCACGTCAGGCGATGCCCCACGTTAGTCACCAGCAGCGGGATTCGGTATTGATAATTGATGTTAATGGTGCCGACTCGGGGAATTGAACCCCGGACCTACTGATTACGAATCAGTTGCTCTACCCCTGAGCTAAGTCGGCCCTGAAATACCTGGAAAACGCCAGTAACCCGCCTATTAGCCCTCTCAAAGGCTTCGCACAACCATCCTCGTAAGGGCGTTCCCCTTCTCCCAAGCCCCGCGTCCCACCGGGGAAGCCAAACGCCGCCTGTCATGGTAAGCTGACACCATGCGTGCCCGGATCATCATCCCTCTTTTACTACTTCTGCTCGCCCTGGCCGGCGCGTGGGTTTGGCGCAGCCTGCCGCCTTCGGTCGCGGTTGCCACCGCGACCACTGGCCCCGCCGTGCAGGCGGTTTACGCCACGGGCAATGTGGAACCGGTGCATTGGGCCAAGGTTGGCCCGGCGGTGCGTGCGCGCATTACCGCCGTTCTGGTCGAAGAAGGTGCCCGGGTTGCAGAAGGCCAGCCCATGGCCAGGCTTGATGACCGTGAAGCCCAGCATCGGGCCGAAGAAGCCGAAGCCCGCGCCAATTTCGCCCAGGAAGATTTGGCCCGGGTACGCACTTTAGTGGCGCGCGATGTAGCTTCTCGCGCCGCGCTGGATCGTGCCGAGGCCGAAGCCCGCGCCGTGCGCGCCGTGGCCGAAGCCGCGAAGCGGCGCCTGGATGATTACATCGTCCGCGCGCCCTCCGCCGGCCTGGTGCTGCGCCGCGATGCCGAGGTGGGGGAAGTGGTGGATACGCCCGCCGCGCTTTTCTGGATTGGCGAACCAAAGCCGCTCCGCATCACCGCCGAGGTAGATGAGGAAGACATCGCCCAAATCCGCGAAGGTCAGCGCGCCCTGTTGCGCGCCGATGCCTTCGCGGGGCAAGTGCTGAATGCACGGGTGACGCAAATCACCCCCAAGGGTGATGCAACGCGCAAGGCCTATCGCGTGCGTCTGGCGCTGCCGGAAGACACGCCGCTGATGATCGGCATGACGGTGGAAGCGAATATCGTGTTGCGTGAGACAGCGACCGCCGTACTGATTCCGCCCGCAGCGTTTCGCGGGGATCACGTGTTTGTCGCGCAGGGCGAAGTGGCGCGGCGACGCCAAGTGACGGTGGGTGTGCAAGGCCCACGCGCTGTTGAAATCCGCCAGGGTATTGCTGCTGGAGATGTCGTGGTGCTTGATCCACCGCAGGGCCTGAAGGATGGGCAGGCGCTACGGCTTAGACCATGAACCTGATCTTCGACCTGGCGCGCGGCATGCTTTCCCGCAGGCGCCGTCAGACCCTGGTTTCGGTGATGGGCGTCGCCCTGGGCGTGGCTTTCTTCATCGCCATCGCCTCACTCATGCGCGGGTTTCAGACCTATTTCATCGAACAGGTGATTGATGTGCAGCCGCACATTATCGTGAAGGATGAAACGCGCCGTCCGCTGCCGCAAGCGGTGGAGATTGCCCATCCCGATGGCGCGGTTGCACTTTCAGGTGTGAAGCCAACAGAACGCGTGCGCGGCATTCGCGCCAGTTCCGAGAAAATGGCGATCCTGGAAGCAATTCCTGGTGTTTTTTCATCACCCATTCTCACGGGTCAGGCGCTGCTGCGCTATGGGTCGCGCGATGTATCGGTTTCCATCACGGGGATCGAACCCGCGCGTTATCGCCGCGTGTCCAATCTGGAAAAGGACTTGATCCAAGGGCGGATGGAAGATTTACGAAGCACCGCCAATGGGTTGATCATTGGCATTGGGCTTGCGCAGAAGCTTGGCGTCGTCTTGGGGGATAGTATCATCGCCGTCTCCCCCAGGGGCGTCAGCCTGCAGATGAAGATTGTGGGCATCTTCCGAACGGGGATCACAACGCTTGATAATCAGGCAGGCTATACGCTGCTCAAGGTCAATCAAATCCTGCAAGACCGACCTAATGTGGTCAATCAAATCCTGCTGAAGCTGAATGATGTGACTGGGGCAGAAGCACTCGCGCGGCAGATCGAGGAACGCTTTGGCGATAGGTCGGAAAGCTGGGAAGAACAGAACCGCAATATACTGACGGTTTTCGTCATTCAGAATGCCATCATGTATAGCGTCACCGGCGCCATTCTGCTGGTTGCGGCTTTTGGCATCTACAACATCATCTCGACCGTGGTGTTTGAGAAAACGCGCGATATCGCCATTCTGAAGTCGCTTGGTTTTACGGAAGGTGATATCCAATGGCTGTTCCTGTTGCAGGGCATGATTGCTGGGTTACTGGGCGCCGTGCTTGGCTGTGTTCTCGGGCAGCTTATGATCGAAGGCCTGGCGCAAATCCGTTTCAATACCGAAACACCGGCGGGTAATGACCGCTTTCTGCTTGTGCATGATTGGCGAATTTTCGCTATTGCTTCCTTCTTTGCGCTGCTGTCGGCGAGCATCGCGGCGGTGGTGCCAGCACGCCGCGCGGCGCGGCTTGACCCGGTGCAGACCATCCGTGGCGCGGCATGACCAGCCCGCCCCCCGCCTTGCTGGAAGCGCAACATATCACGCGCCGCCTGCCGGAAGGGGTGACCCTGGTGGCCGACGCATCCTTGAAAGTGGAGCGCGGGGAATTCATTGCCATCACGGGGCCATCTGGGTCTGGCAAATCATCCCTGCTCTATCTGCTGGGCCTGCTTGATCGGCCAACCGAAGGCCGCGTGTTGCTGGAAGGCCGCGATACCGCAAGCCTGAGTGCGGCAGAACTCGCCAATTTGCGCCTCAAGCGCTTGGGCTTTGTGTTCCAATTCCATTTCCTGCTGCCGGAATTTTCCACGCTGGATAATGTGCTGATCCCAATGCGCCGCCTTGGCCGTTTGAAGGATGCGGCAGCGCGCGCGCAGGCGATGAAACTGCTGGAAGCGCTTGGCATGGCGGAAGCCGCTGCGAAGTTGCCTGAACAGCTTTCCGGCGGCATGCGCCAACGCGCGGCCATTGCGCGAGCGCTGGCCAATGACCCCGCCATCATCCTGGCCGATGAACCCACCGGCAATCTGGACACGCGCAATGCTGCGGCAGTATTCGATATCTTTGCGCGCCTCGCCTCCGAAGAAGGCCGCGCCATATTGGTGGTGACGCATGATGCGGAACTCGCCAAACGCGCCAATCGGCGCATTCATCTGGTGGATGGGTGGATCGTCAGCGATACCCGCGCCGGTTGACGAAAAACCCCACCAGCACCAGCACCGCCACTAAAGCTGCGCCAAAGCTGAAGATACTGCCGAAGGCCGCGCGAAACGCCTCCATGCCCGCAAGTCCGCGCGCCACACCCGCGATTTCAAGCGCGGCGAAAACCGTGCTCAGCAAGGAAGCGGCGGTTACCACGCCCAAGGTGCGCGAAACCTGCGCCAGGCTGCCGGCCACGCCGCGATCCTCACGCGGCATGCGTTCCAGCAATAAATCCGTGACACTCACCTGAAACAAGCCAAGGCCAATGCCTTGCAGCGCCAGGGCCGCAACCAGCAACGGAATCGCGCCGCCCGAAGCACCAAGGCTGCCAATCAACCAAAGCCCGGCAGAGGTCATCACAGACCCAATCAACGCCAGCCGCGCGGCACTGACACGCGCCAGCAAGGCGCCGGCGAAGGGAGAAGCCGCCATCGCCGCCAAATGCCCAATCGCCAATACCAAGCCGCCCCAGCCCGCCGGCAAGCCAGCACCATGCAGCAGCGAATAGGGCAGAAACAGCAGAACCGCGAAACAGGCGAAATTCACCACTGCCGTCGCAATACAGGCAAATAGGAAATCTGCGTCTCGGAAGTAGCGCAGCGCAATCACCGGTCGCGCAATGCGCCCAGCATGGCGACCATACCACCACCCCAATACCAAAAACCCAAAAGCCAAGGCCAAGGCCAGCGCGTTGCCTGCCGCCACATCCGGCGCGCGATTAATGCCAAGCAGCAGGCAGCACATCATGCCCGTGATCAGCGCGGCCCCGGTCAGATCAAAACTCTCACGCTCAGCCGCGCGGGGTGGGGCGCGCAGAAACACACTCAAGCCCAGCGCAAAGGCCGCGAGTGGTGCGCGATACCAATAGACAGCCGACCAGCCGAAATGCTCCACCAGCACGCCGCCAATCAGCGGCCCAAGCCCGCCACCCGCGGCAAAGCCAAAAGCGTAAAAGCCCAGAATACGCGGGCGCAAAGCCTCGGTGAAATGGCTGGTGGCAAGCGCGGGGCCGCAACCAATCACCAGCGCCGCGCCAATGCCCTGCATGACGCGCGCCGCCAAAAGCCAAGCGTAATTTTCCGCCGTGGCGCAAAGGATGAAGGCCAGAATGCTCCAGGCCAGGCCCAGGCGAAACACGCGCAAATAGCCGAAAATATCGCCAAGGCGCCCAATGCCCAGCATCAGGCTGCCATAGGTCAGCACATAGCAGATCACTACCCATTGAATACCGGTGCGCCCAAGTTCGAAACGCTCGGTAATCGCCGGAAAAGCGATATTCACCGAGGTATCCAGCGGCACAATCATCGTGCCGATCGCGATGATGACCAGCACCAGAACGCCCGGTGCACCAATGCGGGGAAGTGTGCCCTCAGCGCGCAAGGTACCAGGTTTCAAACGCGCCGAGCCCCGCCATGGCGCCAACCCCAACCAGGATCGCCGCCGCCAGGCTGCGCGAGAAATACTGCACCGCCACCACCGCCACTGCCGCCACCCAACCTTTCCAGCCATGCGCCGCCAGGGCCGGCATGGCATAGGCCATGAAAATCGGCCCCGGCAGATGCTGCAAGACCACTTCCACATAACGGGGCGGGCGCAGCGCACGAAACAGGGCATAGCCCCCAGCGCGGCAAAGGTAAGTCGCCACCGCCATGCCGATAATGGCGAGCAGCACATCAGGGCGCAGCGTCATTCCCGGCGCAACTCCAGCCAGGCGCCCAACGCCGCACCGGCAAAGGCGCCGATCAGCAGCGGCCATGGCGGGCCAAGGCCCAGCTTCCAGGCCAGCACCGCCAGCGCGCCCGCCAATAACCAAGGCCAGAAATCACGCCGCACGCCACGCCAGAGCGGCACGAGTATCGCCACAAAAGTCGCGATGGCCGCGAAATACAGCGGATGCCCCGCCGGAAATCGCACCGCCGAGCCCATAATATGCCCAAGACCGACCGAAAGGTTCCAAAAGCACCAAAGCGTCACGCCAATGCCCAGCAGAAACCCGGCATCACGCCCGCCGCGCCGTTGCTCGGCGGCGGAAAGTGCGAAAGCGTGATCCACAAGGAAGGCAAGGCTGCCCCACAGCTTCACGCCGCGCAGCTTGTCCAGCCAGGGCGCCAAAGCCGCCCCCATCGGCGCCATGCGGATATTCACCACAATCGCGGCAATCGTGGCCGCCATAATTGGCGCCGGCTCGGACCACAGCTCCAAAGCCAGCAGTTGCGAAGATCCTGCGAACATCAGCGCGGCCATCAGCACAGTTTCCAGCCAGGACAGCCCTTTCTGGTCGGAAATCACCCCCACCACCAACCCAAACGGAAAGGTGCCAATCACCAAGGGCAGGGCAGTGCGGATGCCGCGCGCCACACCATGCCGGGTGAAGACCACCGGCCCTTTGATCTCTGCGCGGTCACTCATTCGCGCCGGCCTGCGAGCAGCATTTCTTCGGCCTCGGCTGGGTCCATCGCCAAGGCGCGGCGCGCGACACCTTGGGCAAAGCCCCCGCGCGCCAGCGCCGCCAGCGCCTTCATCCGCGCCGGCGCATCCGCTGTCACGCGCGCAAAGGGCCCAACCCGGCGACGGCGACAAAAGGCCAGCGCGGCCAAAAGCTCAGTCTCCTCACCTTCGGGCAGGGCGGCGGCGGCGGTCTCACTCTCGATCCCCTTGGCGGCGAGGTGCGCGGCGATGGCGCGGCGGGAATGGCCGGAACGCGCCAGGCGCCGCGCGCGGCCTTCGGCAAAGACGGCATCATTCACCGCGCCCGCGGCAACCAGGCTTTTCGCCAGGCTAGCGATTTCCACGCGAAGCGCGGCGGTGGCCGTGGCAATGGCCTCTCGCGGCTGGCCTTCAGCCTCGGCCGCGCGGGACCAGCGGGCGATGCGGCGTTCCAACACGCGCCTAAGCCCTGCCTCGGTCGCCGCGAAGCGCGCCAGATGGGCCAACGCCGCTTCACGCAGCCGCGCCGCATTTGGCGGCGGGCCGGCGGCGCGGCGGGGGCGTTTTGGCGCGTCAGACATAGGGTTCTTCTGGCATGAACGGGCCGCGCCGCACAAACCGCTTCAAAGCGCCGATTTCCGCGCTATGATCCCCCAAAAGGCGTGATCATCACGCAGAGGAGGAAATGATGAGCATCACCATCACCCCCGCCAATCCGGCGCGGCCCGATTTCGTCGGCGTGGTTGCCGGCATTGATGTGAAAAGCCCCGTGAGCGCGGTAGATGCCGCCGCCATTGATGCCGGCATGGACAAGTATGGCGTGCTGGTCTTTCACGGCCAGGACATCAATGACGAACAGCAATTGGCCTTCAGCCGCAACTTCGGCCCGCTTGAGACCGCCACCGGCGATATCGCCAAGGCCCAGGATCGGCGCCTTGCCATGGAGGTGAATGACATCTCCAACCTCGATAAGGATTCCAATGTGCTGGCACGCGATGATCGGCGGCGCCTGTTCAGCCTCGGCAATATGCTCTGGCACAGCGATTCATCCTTCAAGGCGACGCCCGCGAAATATTCCCTGCTGTCGGCGCGTGTGATTCCGGGTGAGGGCGGCAATACGGAATTCGCCGATATGCGCGCCGCCTGGGATGGCTTGGACCCGGCGATGAAGGCGGAAATTCGTGACATGACCACGGATCACAGCCAGATATTTTCGCGCGGCATTCTGGGCTTCACGGATTTCACGGAAGAAGAACGCCAAAGATGGGCGCCGGTGCCGCAGCGCCTGGTGCGCCGCCATTCCAAGACCGGGCGGCTTTCGCTGTTTCTTTCAGCCCATGCCGGACAAATCCATGGCTGGCCGGTGCCGGAAGCACGCGCCATGCTGCGTGATCTGACGGAACACGCGACCCAGCGCGAATTCGTCCATGCCCATGTCTGGCGCGCGCATGATCTGGTGATGTGGGATAACCGCGTGACCATGCATCGCGCGCGGCGCTACCCAGCCGATAAGCCGCGCGATCTGCACCGGACAACGGTGGCTGATAGCGCACCCACTTTGGCGCAGGCGGCGTGATGGCGTTTTGACGGAATCAATCCACCGCGAAATGCCGTAACGCCGCCGCATCCCAGTCAAGCCCAAGCCCCGGTGCATCAGGCACCAGCGCCATGCCATCGGCCACGCGCAAAGGCTGACGCAGCAAGGGTGCGGCGATGTCCAGATGTTCCAGATAATGCGCGGTCGGCGTCGCTTGCAGCAAATGCGCGCTGACTTCGACAAAGATATGCGATGACATCGGAATGCGATGCGCCGCCGCCATGGCAGCGGCGCGGAGCCACCCGGTCACACCACCGATCTTCATCGCATCCGGCATGCAGAAATCGCAGGCGCCAGCCGCCAAGGCGCGCTGCATGCCCGCCGGGCCCCACCAATTCTCCCCACCCTGGATCGGGATTTCGAGTCGCGTGGCCAATGTGGCCATCCCCGCATCATCTTGCACCGGCAGCGGTTCTTCCAACCAGCGCACATCAAGCGCTTGTAGGGCACGGCCACGCCGCTCAGCCTCGGGCAGCGTCAGCGCCTGATTGTAATCCACAAGTATCGCGACATCATCGCCCACCACACCGCGCACGGCGCGCACCGTCGCCAGATCATCCTCAAGCCGCTGATGGCCAAGTTTGAATTTCACTGCCCGCGCGCCAAGCCGCGCCACCGCCTGGCCAGCTTCTTCCGCCAGCATCTCAGGCCCCCATCCGCGGAGCGAGGCGTAAATCGGCATTGGTCGCGCCTCGGCGCCCAGCATGGCGTAAAGCGGCAGCCCAGCGCGGCGGGAAAGCGCATCCCATAGCGCCATATCCAGGAGCGAGAGCGCAATCTGCACCAGGCCTTCACTGCCCAGAATGCGAAACCCATCATGCAATTCGCGCCAGAGAGAAGTGGGCGCCAATGGCCGGCCAATCAGCCCCTCCCCAATCGAACGTGCGAGTGACGCCGTCGGCCCAAGTGCCGCGCGCGTATAGGGAAAGACATAGGCCGTGCCGGTGGCGCCTTCCTTGGTGGTGACTTCCGCAATCACCAAGGGCGCGCGGGGAATGACATTCAGGCTATTGCGCAGCGGCGGATCAATTGGCGCATCCACGCAGTGAATAGCAATGGCGCTGATGGTGGTTTGGGTCATGCTGGGCCTCCGGCACGATTCTGGCCTGCTCCCGCGCCGCTGTCACCACGTCCCTGTTTGCGTTGCCAACGCGACATTCAACTCGGCACCCAGCAGCACGACATAAACACTGACATAGAACCACATCAGCAAACCCACCGTGGCGCCAAGCGGGCCATACATGGCGTCATAGGTTGCGAAGTCGGCGACATAAACGCTGAAGGCCGCGGATCCCAAAGCCCAGAGCAGCGTTGCCATGAAAACGCCTGGCAGGATGCGGCGGATCGGCAGGCGGCGTGATGCCGGCCCCAGCCGATACACGGCCAGCAGCGAAAGCCCAATCAGCAGCAACAGCGTCAGCAGCGAAAGTCCGCGCAGCGAAAGCGCTTGCAGCGCGGGCAAGCCGATCAATGCAAAAATGCCGGGCAAGGCGACCAACGCCGCAATCGCAATCACAGCGGCCAAGGTTGCCGCCAGCGTCAGCCCAATGGCCAAAGCGTGATAGCGAAAGAAGGGCCGTGTTTCTTGCACATCATGCGCCATGTTCAGCGCGCCGATGGTCGCACGTGTGCCGGCAGAAGCACTCCAGATCGCGATGGCGGCACTCAGGATCGCGCTCCATTCAAGGCGCGGGCGGGGCGCTTCCACCAGATCATGCACGCGGGTTGCGATCATCTCAAAAGTGTCTTCGGGGACCAATTCGCGCAGCACTTCAAGCTGCGGCTCTACCGCCGCCGCATCGAACACCATGCCGTAGAGCGAAATCAGCAGGAAAATGCCAGGAAACAGCGCCAGCATGGCATAGAAGGCGCACCCCGCACTGGTCAGGGCAATGCGATCGGAAGCGGAAGCCCGCAGCACGCGCATGATAATGGCGGTAGCGCCGAATTGGGCGATCTTGGCTTGCGACATGACCCCCTTATAGGATCAGCCCGGCGGGATGCGGAAGAATCAGACTTTTGAGCGTTCCGGCACGTTATAGGCGCGCTTCGCGGAAGCCCGCAGCTCCAGCGGAGAAATTCGGCCATCTTGGTCCGTATCCATCCGCTGGAGCATGGCAGCGAGCGTGTTGCCCGTGGGTGTCCCCGGACCGGCAATTCTTGCCGGACTTTGCCGCAATTCTTGCAGCATGGGCGCGAATTCTTTTCGCCCCCCTGCGACGTCAAGCCGAGCCGCATCTTGCGTGCTCTGCATGCGGCGGGCCCGGACCTCCTGAGGAGCTGTCAAAGACTTTTCCGAAACCACCAACATCGTCGCAACCCCGTTTTGGTTGGCGCCGGCGCTTTGGCCGGCGGCACCATTTTGGTACACCTGGGCTATTGCAGAAGGCGTGCCAGCTTTGGCGCGCGGCCCCAAAAAATTCAGGGCGCGAGGCGCGCGAAGGTCACTTCATGCTTGTTATGCGCAGCATGGAACAGCGTAGATCCTTGAATTTGCTGAAATTCTGCGATGATGGCGTGGTCGGTTTCGCCCTGAAATTTGATGGTGCAAAAGATGTTTTGGGCCTTGTCCGTCTCAATCCAGCGCCGCACCAAGCCCAAAAGCCTCGCCGGGTAACAGATGACATCACTGAACAGCCAGGTGACCGGCGATTCTTGCCGGGGGTCCAGGGCAAAAGCGCTCTCTGGTCGGAAATTAACGCCGGGGTGGGCAGCAATGGCCGGGTCTAGCGGCGCCTTATCCACCGCCGTGACCTCTGCGCCGAGCTCTGCAATCACCCAAGTCCAGCCGCCGGGGGCAGCGCCAAGGTCAAGGCAGCGGTCGCCCGGGCCGGGGTGGCGGCCAAGCCGGGTCAGACCTTCCCATAATTTAAGGTAGGCACGGGAAGGGGGGCCGGATTTGTCTTCCACAAAGCGTGGCTCGCCATTCACGAAGGGGCTGGTCTTGCTGGGGCTGGCCAAGACCCTGTCTGGCGACAGCAGGGTCCAGGCGCCAAGCGGTGCCGTCGGCGCGGGTTCCGGGAAGACCAGCGGGCGTGCCTTTACCGGTGGCAGGCGTTCGGCGATCAGCGTGCTGCGGCGATGATGCAACAGGGGCAGATGGGACCAATTGCGCTGGATGGCGCGCAAAGCATCGGCGGCGGCCTTGACCGAGGGTGCGGGCAATTCCTGCGGATCGGTCCAGACATCCAAAGCCCAAACCGCCGGCGCGGGCGGGTCCGGCGAAAGTGCTAGGCGACCATGCCAGGCAGCCACGCGCCGCCTGGATAGGCGGAGTTCTTCGGCCAATTCCGCCTCAAACCCCTCAGCGGCCAGATAGGCAGCGCGGATCACCGCCGTGCCGCCGCCAGGGCCAGCAAGGCCCAGCCGAGCATGAGCAGCATCCCACCCGAAGGTGCGATGGGTCCCAGCGATTGGCCGGAAAGCGCGCTGAGCCAGACCGCGCCACAAAACAGGATCATGCCGACCAGAAAGGCGGCGGCGGCGAAATTGGCAATCCGCCTACCCCTTTCGGCCATCAACCCTGCGATCAATAGGGCCAGCGCATGCCAACCCTGCATGGTCAGCGCGTTTTGCACCGCCGCCATGCGCGCGGGTTCCAGCCTTGCGGGCAGCCCATGCGCGGCCCAGGCGGAAAGCCCAACCGCGATAAGCCCGGCCAGTGCGCCGGTGATAAGCCAGAGGCGATACATGGCACGCCCTTACGCCGCATGGGCGTTTCAGGCCAGAGCGCGGTTCAACCCCGCAGCCGCAGCCGCTTGGCAAAATGACGCATCCGCGCCGCCATGCTGATTTCCATGGCTTCCAGCTTGCCCACCATCTGAGGCCAGCGCCCTGCCACCCAGGCCCAGCGTCGCGCCGCCCAGATATGCTGATCGCGCAGCACAAAAACGCCAAAGGCAAGGAACAGAAAGCCTTGCAGGAAGGGCAGCACCAGGCCCAGCACGCCAAGTACCAGCATGGCCCAGCCCAAGATTTTGCGGGGGAAAGATGGACGCAGGATGACCATGAAAAGCGATGTGGCGCGCCAATTCCGCACAAACAAGTCACCGGGCAACATTGTATCGGAGGCAAATTTTCTGGGCGGCGCTTGCCATCCGCGACCATTACCCTAAAGGGTTTACGTCACACAGATCACAGAGTTGGTAATGCCTCCCCTAAATCGTATCGTTCATATTGTCTTGCTGCTGGCGGCGCTGCTTGGCGTTGCCCCCGCTGCCCTAGCCCAAACCGCCCCGCCCGCGGAACTTTCCATTGCCGATCGGGCGCGCGCATTGGCTGATGCACGGCCCTGGGCGGGCATGGCCTTCGTCGGGTCTTCGGTGGCAGATGGCAAACTGCGCGATATCATGGTTGCACCTTGGTCCGGGACCTGGGGCGATGACACGCTGGTCGGCGGGGCCGTCAGCTATCGCCTGGCGCGCTTCTGGAAATTCTTCATGCTGGATGCGGAATTGGGCAGTGCCTATCGCTTCGGCGATACGGAGGGCGGGGAATTCTGGGCGGCTGCCTATCTGCGTTATGATGGCTTTCCCTGGACTAATTACGTCTACACCACCTTCGGCCTATCCATGGGGCCGGATTACGTCACGCGCCTGCCGCGCGTCGAACGCGGTACGGATGCGCTGCCAGAGCAAAACCAATCACGCTTCCTGAATTTCTTCTCGCCCGAACTCACTTTCGCCCTTCCGGAGCGGCCGCATCAGGAAATCGCCATTCGCTACATGCATCGCAGCGGGATTTTCGGCACCTATAACGGGGTTTATGAGGGCGCGAATTCCCTGGTCGTTGGCTTCCGCACGCGCTTCTGAAATAGGGGGAAGGTATGGTGGGCGCACGTGGGATTGAACCACGGACCTCCTGCGTGTCAAGCAGGCGCTCGTACCACTGAGCTATGCGCCCTCACCGGTATCGAAGGTTTCTTAAACGCCCGGCCCCGGGGGCGCAAGCCTTAGCCGCCATCGCCCCCGCTGAAGTGATATTGCTGAAGAGCCACATCCAGCAGCCTTTCCAGTACCTCAGGCTCCTGCGCGCCGGCGATGGCCTGTTGCCCGCCAATGATGAAGCAGGGCACGCCATTTATCCCAAGCCGATGCGCGCGGAGGTTTTCGGTGTGCACTGCCTCAGCCTCCTCACCTGAACGCAGGAAGGCCAGCGCTGCATTCGGGTCAAGGCCGACCCGCCCGGCCACGGTGGCAAGGCGGATCACATCGCCAATATCCACGCCATCGGCGAAATAGGCGTGGAACAGTGCTTCCACCATTATTTCGCCCAAGCCCTCGCGCACCGCATAACGCACTAGGCGATGGGCATTGATGCTGGATGGCACCCGCCCCATCAGGTCAAAGCGAAAACCGATCCCTTCGGCCCGGCCAAGATCCGTCAACGCATTCTGCAAACGCCGCGCGCGATCCTCACCACCGAATTTGCGCGCGACGAATTCCTCGCGGGAAACGCCATTCGGCGGAATATCGGGATTGAGCAAAAAGGGGCGCCATAAAAGCTCTGGGATGATATCCGGCCGGGCGCGGAGAGCGCGCCGCAACCGCCTGACGCCGAGGTAACACCAAGGGCAGATCAGGTCGAAAGCGATATCAATATCCAGCCGCGGCTGGGGGGGTGCCAGGATATTCACACCTGTAGTCTAGCGTAGCCGCGCGCGACGGGCAGCCCCTTTTTGCAGCGCCAGTTACTCCGCCACCAGATTGAGCCGGCGGATCAGCGGCGCCCAGCGTTCGCCATCGCGCTTGGCGCGTGCCGCGAAAACCTCGGGCGAGGCTGGCTCAGCCGGATCGGCGCCCACGCGCTTATAGGCTGCGCGCACCTTTTCATCCGCCAAAGCCTCACGCAGCGCGGTATTCAGCCTGACCACAATCTCGCGCGGGGTTTGGGCAGGCACGGCCAAGCCGAAATAGCTTGAGCCCTCAAAGCCCGGAATGGTCTGGCCCATGGTGGGCACGCCCGGCCATTCGGGGCGCGGTTCCACGGTGGTGACCGCCACGGGGCGCACGCTTTGAGTCTGCCGTAATGGCTCGCCTTCCGGCAGGCCAAGGCAGCGCGCATGCACGCGCCCGGCAATCAAATCCGTCATGGCATTGGTGGTCTGGCGATAGGGGACATGCATCATATCAAGCCCAAGCTGCGCGCCCATATCTTCCATGATCAGATGCGTGATGGCGCCAACGCCGGCTGACGCATAGGTGAACTTGCCCGGATTGGCCTTGATCCACGCCACCACCTCATTGAAATCCCGCCCGGGGATGGAGTTATGCACAATCAGCAGGTTTGACGTGGTGCAGAACATGCCAACCGGCGTGAAATCACGCTGAGCATTATAGCCGACAGTTTTATACAGCAGCGCATTCAGCCCACTATTGGTGCCCATGGTGGCGACCAGGATTGTGTAGCCATCACCCGGCGCGCGGGAGACCATCTCCGCCGCAAGATTGCCCGCCCCGCCCGGACGATTATCGGCCAGCACCGGCTGACCGAGCCGCTGCTGCAAGGCTTCAGCAGTAACGCGGGACACAATGTCCGTTTGTCCACCGCCACCATAGGGGATCACCAGCCTGATCGGACGATCTGGATATGTGCTGGCGCGCGCCAGGCTGGGCGCGGCGAGCCCCGCCAGGCCAGCTAACAGCATTGGACGACGCTTGATGATATTTCCCGGCATGGTTTCCCCCTTACTGGCGCGGCGTAATGCGCCCGGCTATTAAGCAGCAGAAGATCAGCATGAATTGCGCCAGCGTCAAAGCGCAGCGCTGGGAGAGGAACGAAGCGCATGTTTCATCGCCGTAGCCTTTTGGCCACGCCTGCATTGCTGGCGATTAAGCCCCTGGCCGCTCAGGGGGTTTGGAATCCACAGCGCCCCATTCGCATTCTGGTGGGTTTCGCCCCGGGTGGCGGGACGGATATCACCACACGCACGCTGACCAATAAGCTGCAAGCCCTGCTGGGCCAGCCGATCATTGTGGAAAATCGCCCCGGTGCAGGTGGCAATTTGGCATCCGAAGCGACCGTGAATTCGCCATCCGATGGCCATACGCTGATGATGGGCACCATCGCGTCATTGGTGCTGAACCCGATCCTGTCGAAGCTGCCCTTCGATGTTACAACCGATCTGACACCGATTTCACGTTCGGTTGAGGTCACCAATATCCTGGTTGTGCCAATGGATAGGCCCTGGCGCAGCCTGCCGGAATTGATTGCCGCCGCGCGGGCGCGGCCTGATCAATTGACCTATGGGTCTTCAGGCATTGGCAGTGCGGGTCATTTGGGCGGCGCGCTTTTGGATTCGATGGCGAAGATCAGCACTGTGCATGTGCCCTATCGTGGTGGCGGGCAATTGATCACTGATTTGATTTCAGGGAAGGTGGATTTCTCCGTCGCCACCGCTGCGACCGTGCTGCCCCAGATTGAAGCCGGCAAGCTGCGCGCCTTGGCCGTTCCCTTGCCGCAGCGCAGCAAGCTTTTGCCTGACACCCCCACCATTGCGGAAGCGGGACCTTTGCCTGGCTATGAAGTGGCCAATTGGTATGCGCTGATGGGACCCCGCAATCTGGCCCGGCCGATTGTGACAAGGGTAAATGAAGCCCTGGTTGAAGTACTGCGTGACCCTGAAATTGTCGCGCATCTGGCGCGTCATGGGCTGGAAGCAGCCCCCAGCACGCCCGAGGAATTGGCCGGTTTCATGCGCACCGAGACCGCGAAATGGACCCCGATTGTCCGCGCTTCGGGCGCTTCAATCAATTGATAGGTGCTGGCAAGTTCTGAGGAAATCAGGGTTTTTTGCGCGGCGAGGCAGGGCGCGCCGGAGTCTTCGCGCTGCGGTTATGAAATTTTCTTGTCAAGGACGCAAAAAAAGAGTTTTCACCTGCTGACAAGCGCCGCATCCTCGGCTATGCGAAGCCATTCTTACGGGAGAATCGAACCATGTCGAAGAAGTTCCTCACTGATGTGATCGCCAAATCCGGTGATATGTCTGCGGTTGCCGCGGGCAAGCTCGCCGCCGATATCATTGACGCGATCAAGACTGAAATTGTCAGCTCTGGCCGTTTCACCATTCCTGATTTCGGTGCTTTCGCCGTGCGCGAAACCCCGAAGCGCACTGGCTTGAACCCCAAGACTGGTGAAAAGGTGCAGATCAAGGCTGGCGCCACTGTCCGCTTCAAGGCGAGCCCAGCGCTGAAGGGCGCTGCGCTGGCCGGCGTGAAGAAGGGCAAGCGTAAGGCGAAGGCCTGATCTTTCGCTTTCCAAAAAACGGCGGTGTTCCGATGGGGCACCGCCTTTTTTTGTGCCTTTTTGGTGCTTTTCAATCCTCATTCGGCCCGCCGCGCAGCCGCTTGACGGTGCCGCGCCGTGTTTTTGCTTCCAGCCTGCGAACTTTTGAACCAAAAGTTGGTTTGGTGGCCTTGCGCGGCGGGGGTGGCGGCAAGGCAGCCTTCCGCAACAGGGCGATGAGCTTCTGGCGCGCGTCTTCACGATTGGCTTCCCGCATGCGGTGGCGTTCCGATGTGATGATCAGCACGCCATCCTGTGTCATCCGCCGCCCCGCCAGCGCCACCAGTCTTTGCTTCATGGCATCGGGCAAATTGGGGGATGCCATGGCCGCAAAACGCAACTGCACCGCGGTTTCCAGCTTGTTCACATTCTGCCCACCAGGGCCAGAGGCGCGCAAAAAGGCTTCCTTCAGCTCCTGTTCGGCAATGGCGATGGCGGGCGTGACGCGGATCATGCAGTTTCATAGAACATCTGGCGCCTGCCTGTCTTGCCATGACGGCCCGGGCGCAGGATGTTGGGCCGATCAAGGATCAGGAAAACCATGGACCAGTACGCGATTGACAAGGCGCCCGACGCCGCGGCCGAATGGCCGGATCAGATCTATTCCCTGCTCAAGACCCACAATATCACCCAAGTGGCTTTGGTGCCGGATGCCGGGCATTCCCGGCTGATCCGCCGCTGCCTGGCCGATAATGAAATGAAGGTGGTGACATTAACCACCGAAGAAGAAGGCATCGCGCTTTTGCAAGGCGCCTGGCTTGGTGGCGCGAAGGGCGTGCTGCTGATGCAATCTTCCGGCGTTGGCAATTGCATCAATATGCTTTCGCTTTCCATCATGCATCGCTGCCCGCTACCGATGCTGGTGACGATGCGCGGCGATTTCGGGGAATTCAATCCGGCGCAAGTGCCCATGGGCAATGCGACGCAAACCGTGCTGGAAGCCATGGGCACGCTGGTACACCGCGCCGATACGCCCGAGGATATCGCACCCACGGTGAATGCCACCATTCGCCTGGCCTTCAATACCTTCCGCCCCACCGCAACCCTGATTGGCCAGCGCGTGCTTGGCGCCAAGACTTTCGGGAAGGACTAAGAAAATGCTTGCTGCTTCAGGAAAACTTGATCGCCGAGAATTGACCCGCGCTTTGCTCGCGGACCGTGGTGAGATGCTGGTGATTGCAGGGCTTGGTGCGCCAGCCTGGGACATTACCGCCATTGGCGATTGCGCGGAAAACCTGCCGCTTTGGGGCGGCATGGGGGGTGCGGCCATGATCGGCCTTGGCCTTGCTTTGGCGCAGCCGAAGCGCAAGGTGCTGGTGATTACCGGCGATGGCGAAATGCTGATGGGCATTGGCGCTTTGGCGACGATTGCGGTGCAGAAACCCGCCAATCTTTCCATCGTGGTCCAAGACAATGAGCATTACGGCGAGACCGGCATGCAGGAAACTGCGACACGCCATGGCGTTGATCTGGTGATGATGGCCAAGGGTGCTGGCATTGCGAACACGATGTTCGTGACCAAGCCGGATGAAGTGCTCGCGCTGCACAAGGCGATTCATGCTGGACAAGGCCCTTTCTTCGCAGTCGCGAAAATTGACGCCACCAGCAAGCCGCTCGTGCTGCCGCCACGCGAAGGCGCCTTGTTGCAAGCGCGCATGCGTGAAGCGGTGATGGGGCCGGCGGCGCATCATCAATTGTGAGTGACACGCGCCAGCCGGCGAAGAACGGCGGCATTCCAGGGAGGAAATGATGCAAAGACGGCAAATTTTGGCGGGGCTCGCGGCCATGGCAGCAAGCCCCGCGCTGGCCCAGGCGCAATGGAGCCCAGATCGCCCCATTCGCGTGATTGTTCCCTTCGCACCAGGCGGCAGCACAGACATTACCGCGCGCCTGGTCGCTGAGGCCATTTCGTCCCGGCTTGGCCAGCCTGTCGTGATTGAAAACCGCCCCGGTGCTGCTGGAAATATTGGCAGCGAGGCTGTCGCCCGTGCCGCCCCTGATGGCTATACGCTAGTGATGGCGACAAGTTCCACGCATGCGACGAATGGCGCGCTCTATCGCAATATGCCCTTCGATGCGCAACGCGATTTCGCGCCGATCAGCCAAACCACCTTCATCCCGAATCTTTTGGTGGTGCACCCGGATGTACCAGCGCGCGATTTCGCTGGGCTGGTGGCGGAAGCCAAGGCAAAGCCAGGCGTGCTGAATTTCGGCAATGCGGGTTCGGGCACGTCACAACACCTGTCTGCCGCAATGATCGCCGCGCGCACGGGGATTGACGTGACGCATGTTTCCTATCGCGGCGGCACGCCGGCGGTCACGGATTTGATTGGCGGAAAAATCCAGGCCATGGCAGCACCTTTGGTGGAAGTGATTGCGCATGTGCAGTCAGGTCGGCTGCGCGCCATTGCCATCACCACCGCGCGGCGTTCCGCGCTGCTGCCGGATGTGCCGACCATTGCGGAAACCCTGCCCGGCTTCGAAGTGGCGCTCTGGAATGGCTATATGGCGCCTGCCGCGACACCGGCCCCCATCGTCAATCGCATCGCCGCCGAAATTCGCGCTGTCATGCGCACCGATGACATGCGGGCAAAACTCGCACAGCAGGGCAGCGAGCCTGTTGGTTCGACGCCTGAGGAATTTCGCGCCTTTGTCGCTTCTGAGATTCCGAAATGGTCGGAACTGGTGCGCATTTCTGGCGCCAAGGTAGAATAGGAAACACCATGCCCCATATCGTTTGCCTGCGCCCGCTGCACCCCGATGCCATGGCAAGGCTGCATGCGGAACCTGATTTCAAGGTTACGATGTTGACCGAGGTTAATGCGGATACCCTGCGGGAGCCGATGCAAACGGCGGAAGCAATCGTCGTGCGCGCAACCCGGATTGATCGCGATTTTCTGGCCAATGTACCGATGCTTTCCATCTGCGCGCGCCACGGCGTGGGCTATGATGCGGTGGATGTGAAGGCACTGACCGAACGCAGCATTCCGCTGACCGTAACACCTGATGCCAATGCGCTTTCGGTCGCCGAACACGCCATGATGCTGATGCTGTCCACATCTCGGCGTACGTTGGACTACGACAAGAACTTGCGCGCACTCGATTGGGGTTCCAAGCCTTCGCTGAAAACCTGGGATTTGTCCGGGCGGAAAGTGCTGATCATTGGCTTTGGGCGCATCGGTGGACGCGTCGCGCGGCTATGTGCTGCCTTCGGGATGGAGGTGCTGGTCCATGACCCCTATATCCCACAAAACACCATCAAGGGCGCTGGCTTCCGCCCGGTGAAGGTGCTGCATGAAGGCCTGGCGGAAGCCGATATCGTCACCACCCATTGCCCCAGCAATGAAGAAACGCGCGCCATGGTGAATGGCACTTTCCTTGCCGCCATGAAGCCAGGCGGCACCTATATCAATACCGCGCGCGGCACGCTGGTGGATGAAGCCGCACTCACCGCCGCGCTGAAGACCGGGCATCTTGCGACTGCTGGGCTTGATGTGTTCTGGGAAGAACCCGTCACCACGCGCCTGCCACTGCTTGATCTGCCG
>CAIYMY010000044.1 GCA_903927465.1 uncultured Rhodospirillales bacterium
GGCCGTCAGGCCCGGCATGCCGAGCACGCCAAGGCTTGAGGAGATCGGCGGATCGGCTTCCGGCACTTTGAATAGGCGCTCCGGCCCCACCACCGAAAAGCGCTGCCAGCCAAAGCCGCCGAGCACTGATTCTCCCGGTTTGAAATCCGGATGGCGGGACGCGACCACCACGCCGGCGGTCTGGCCTTCCATCACGGCGCCGAGTGCCACGGGCTTGGCGTAGCTTTTCACATCCGCCATGCGCCCGCGCATATAGGGGTCCAGCGAAAGGTATTGCGCGCGCACCAGGACTTGCCCTTCGCCGGGCTCGGGCACTGCCGTTTCGACAATGTCGAAATCCTCCGGCACCGGGGCGCCAACGGGGCGACGCTTCAACAGGATTTGCAGATTGGTTTCAGGCATGGGGGACTCCTTATTCCGTTGTTCTGGCACGGACGGCGCGAAAGCGAAAATAGCCCGCTGACAAACGCGGCCTTCTGAAGCAGTCTCCGCCGCCTGAATTTGGAGAATAGCCATGCCCCTGCCCGAAACCGAGACCCTGCAACTCGAAAGCCCGGAACCGCATATCCAAATCGTCCGCCTCAATCGCCCGGAAGTCTCCAACGCCTTCAACACGCAAATGGGGCGTGATCTGCACACGGTCTGGTCGGCGCTGATCGCGGAGCCGGGCGATATCCGCTGCGTCATCCTGACCGCAACTGGCGGGCGCGCTTTTTGCGCGGGCGGCGACCTCAAGGAACGCAAGGGCATGACAGATGCCGCCTGGCGCCATCAGCATGAGATTTTTGAGCGTGCCTTCTGGACCATGCTGGATTGCCAAATCCCGATTATCGCCGCAGTGAACGGCCATGCCTATGCGGGCGGGCTGGAATTGGTGCTGGCCTCAGACTTCGCCTATGGCGTGACGGGAACGCGCTTTGCGCTGACGGAAGTAACCATTGGCATCATGCCAGGTGCCGGCGGCACGCAAACACTGCCGCGCATTGTTGGCGAACGGCGTGCGAAAGAAATCACCCTGACCGGCAAGCCCTTCACGGCGGAACAGGCGTTGGAATGGGGCATTCTGAATCGCGTCTGCGCGCCGGAGGAGGTTTTGCCCGCCGCGCTGGAGACCGCACGTGTGATCGCCGGCAATGCGCCGCTTTCCATCCGCCAAGCCAAGCGTTCCATGCATTTCGGCTTGCAGATGGATTTAAGAAGTGCGCTGCGCTTTGAAGTGGAATGCTACAACCAATTGGTCGGCACGGAAGACCGTCAGGAGGGCATTCTGTCCTTCAACGAAAAGCGCAAGCCGGTGTTTAAGGGAAGATGAAACGCAAAAGGCCCGCGCCAGTTTCCCAGCGCGGGCCTTTCACGGACGAATTACTCACCCAGCGTGGATGAAATCCAGCTTTTCAGCTGACCCTTCGGCAGTGCACCCACCTTGGTATCAAGCGGCTTGCCATCCTTGAACAGGATCATGGTGGGGATGCCGCGCACCGCATATTCATTCGGCGTCATCGGATTCTCATCAATATTCACCTTGGCGATGGTGAGCTTGCCGGCATATTCCGCCGCAATCTCATCCAGGATCGGCCC